>CALHRJ010000192.1 GCA_938038395.1 uncultured Deinococcales bacterium
TCCCTAGACACCCTAGGTAACGCTGGACTGAAAGTAGTCCTCGGAACCCCAACAGCCACACCACCAAAGTGGCTCTGCGACAAATATCCAGACATGTACCAAGTTGATATCAACGGTAATAATCGCAACTTTGGTTCACGCAGACACTACAGCTATAACTCAAAACCCTACTTCCAAGAAAGCCAACGCATAGTCTCTGCAATGGCTGAACACTTTTCTAAACACGAAGCTTTAGAAGCTTGGCAAACAGACAACGAATTTGGTTGCCACGACACCATCCGTAGTTACGGTGAACAAGACAAACTTGCATTTCAAATATGGTTAAAAGAAAAATACACAACTGTAGATAGTCTCAATGAAGCTTGGTGGAACGTGTTTTGGAGTATGGAATACACCGACTTTTCAGAAGTCGAACTACCCAACCTAACAACCACTGAAGCAAACCCCAGTCACACACTAGACTTCTATCGTTTCTCGTCCGATGCGATGATTGCTTATAGCAAAATGCAGTGCGATACCATTCGTCAATACTCAGATAAACCCATCACCCACAACGTAATGCTTTTCTTTGAAAGCTTCGACCACTTTAAATTTGCACAAGATGTTGATGTAATCACGTGGGACAGCTATCCACTGGGTATGCTTGAAATGTCGCCACATGATAACGAAACCAAAAACAAATATTTCCGTACTGGTCATCCTGACATGGTCAGCTTTATGCATGACCTCTATTTTGGCTTAAAAGAAAAACCATTCTGGGTGATGGAACAACAACCCGGTCAAGTAAACTGGGCACCCTCAAACCCCCTACCTGAAAAAGGTATGGTGAAAGTTTGGAGTCACCAAGCTTTTGCACATGGTGCAGATATCGTGGCATATTTTCGTTGGCGTGCAGCAGTTGGCGCACAAGAAACAAATCATGCTGGCTTAAACAAACATGACGGTACGCCAGATACTGCCACACATGAAGCAAAACAAGTTGCTAGCGACTTAGCCAATCATCCAAGTATTGCTACTAGTCAAAAACAACCTGCCAAGATTGCACTTCTTTTTGACTACGAACAAATGTGGGCAACAGACATCCAACCACACGCTGAGGGTTGGAACTATTGGCGTCTACAAATGAGTTACTACAGTGCATTGAGAACCTTAGGATTAGATGTTGATATTCGGCATCCGAATCAAGCGCTCGATGGATACAAGCTAGTTTTAGCACCTGCGCTTCACATGGTAGATGCTGAGTTAAGTAACAAGCTCATTTCTTACTGCAATCAAGGTGGACAGTTGATCGTTGGACCACGTAGTGGTAGTAAAACTATGACTAATATCATTCATGCACCTATGTTGGCAGAATGGTTAACCCTCACAGGTCTGCGCTTAACCCATGTTGATGGCATTAGACCGACAGTAACTGAATCTTTTGAACTAGAGGGTACAACTTCGAGTTATCACACTTGGGCAGATGTTTTTGAAAATGTAGATGCAGATGTTATAGGCACGTACACTACCAAAGCTTATGCAAATGCCCCTGCCGTTGCTGAAAAAACTCACGGTACTGGGAAGTGCATCACGCTTGGAATGTGGGCTGACGATAGCTTTCACGTACAATTCTTCGCACAAGTTGCACAAACACTAGGTTTCGAAATTCACCATTTAGAAGGTGGGTTACGTCTAACAACTAGGGGTAATCATCAATACCTTATCAATTTTGATCAAGCTGAAGGAGAGCTCAAAGGTAAAACTGTTAAGCCTTATGATATTGAAATTATCTAGCTAAGAAATAGCTATTCATACAATCCGAACTTGCAATGTAGTTTAGATGCAACCTTAGAAACTGTTGTTTCGTTACACTTAGAGTGGAGGATATATGAAAAAGCTAGAAGGTAAATTTAAACTCACTATAAAAGCTATAAGATACCTAGTTGTATCTGTAACTTTTTTTGCTTTATTAACTGCATGTGTTCCGCAAAATGTGACAGATATTGCCAGAAACATCGGAGGTAGTACACCCGTACCTGCGTTGCCATCTCTGAATAATTATTTCACCGATGGTTTTATTACCAGTAACGTGAATGATGCATTGCCAGAAGCAACTTGGTTAGATACATCTGCGAGCACGCCTGTTGCTAGTCAAAGTTTCGACATTGTTCCGGGCTACTATCAATACCAACTACAAAGTTATTGCTTGAAAGCCGGTACTCATGGACCTACGAGTGGTTCAGGCTACTTGGTTGCACCTGTTGTCGGTACGCAAGGTCCGATGATTCAAACCATCTTGCGGAATTCAGCCTTAAATTTAGACATTCCACAACAGGATATTCAGATTATTCTTTGGACTATTCGTGCTGGTGGTAGCTTGTTAGATATGACGCCTGTGAGACAAGCTTATATGGCGCGTTTGGCTGAACCTGCACAAATTGCAAGCTATGAAGCTCTGGTTTCAAGTGAAAATGGCATCATCAATCAATTTGCGATGGGTCTTTTACCGCAGGGCGTTCGAGATGCACTTAGCTTTTACGATAGCTTCAGAAATACGATGAATGACGTTAACGCAACCTATGCAGATATAGAAGCACTTGCTGTGCTTACTGGATTTGTTGAACCTGGCCCTGGCAGTATAGATGTTGCTCCGGGTACTTGGCATAGTATAGAAGAGAATACTTTTATGCGCATACAGCCTCAAGGGTACAGTAAATCTGTTGTCGAGGTTTTGAAGGTTGCACCGTTTAGGCTCGAGCGCGACGAAGTAGGACGCATAACCGTCTTCCAAAGTGGTCCCTACCGAACCGAAACAAGCTACTACGACGAACCAAGCTATTTTGCTGGACCTGATGGCACGAACTACGCATCTTGGGAAATTAAAACAGCTAGATTTATTGGGCCAGAAGCAGGTCAAGATGTCACCATTGAAAATGCTGGTTGGATATTACCATCCACAACTACGACATTGACTGGAAGTGACTATCAAGAGCAAATGACCAGAGCAGATTATGCAACACCACGTGCTCAGAGCTATCTCAGATTCAACCGTGCTGGAGAAGTTATAGAACGATATAATTCTATGAAAGAGCGTGCTGACTTTTATAGAGAACGTTATGGAAGAGCTACAGCTCCGCCAACACAAGCAGACTTAGACAATATGGTTGACCTCAATCACTACAATGAAGGATTAGAAGCTGCCCTTAAGGGTGGTGGTTTACCTTGGTTAATTGACCACTTTGAACGTCAAGCAAGGGCTTTGAATTACATCAATTGTATATTTGCTGGTCAGTGTGCGCCTCCAGGTGCAGACGAGCCTATTGATGCCTTTAGGGATGAACCTACAACGGTTGACCCAACCACCTATATAGGCGCACCAGCAAATACAAATCGCCAGCGCATTGGTCAATCGCCTAGGTTCTGGTAAAGTCAAGATTCTGGTAAAGTCTAAAACAAAACGTTAAAGGCATTTTCAGGTGTTAGCTCAATATCTTCTAGAGCTACACCATTTGCCTCAACTAAAAAAGCAGTGATGTCTAAATATGTACTATCTTCTAAACTAGAAGGTGCATGTCTAGGCATCGTTGCTTTTATATAGCTATACATTATTAGTGCGTTTGGAAAAGCAGCAAGTACCTCAGCATCAACTGCTTCAACAGAATCATCAGCTACTTCTACACCCTCTACAGTTTTGTGTAATGCAGGTGCTATACCAATGGAAAAAGCTTTACGTCCTGCCCACTCACTATCCGCATAACGAGGAAAGGCTGAGGGTCGATGGCAACGTTCACATTTTTGATGGTCTTCTGGAAATGCCAAGCGTGCTTCGTCCAGACCCTTTGCAGTATCACCATGACAAACAGCACAGTTTTGATAGTAGGCTTCTGCACCACGCAAGACTTGAGCATTGTCTGAAGTGACCAAAATGCTTGAATGTACCCGTCTTTCGCTTTCTGGACCTGAGGCAAGCACAAAAGCAAACAGCAAAAACAGACAAAGCATAAAGCAATAGATAAACACAGCTGATAGATAGTTCTTAACCTTCATTAGCTCATAGTTTTACATATCCTGCGTGAGATAAATAGCATCTTTCCCCGTATTCAAAAATAGGATGTTAGACTTAGACCGTGTCAAATCAGTCTCTCCCCTATACAGCCGTTGTTCTAGCAGGTGGCTCTGCCAATGATCCATTACTCAAAGAAGCAAATGTATCTAGTAAGGCGTTGCTCAACTTTCAAGGTAAGCCTTTAGGACGTTATGTTCTTGAAGCCATTCAAGAAAGTAAGTGCATTAAGCATTGTGTTTACATGGGTGAGATTATTCCAGATATGGAGCATCTTGTAAGCAGTCATTTAAGTCCTGAATCAGACTACGCTGGTAATGTGCTTAAAGGTATTCGTCATGCTATAGAACACTATGATGCTAAAAGAATTATGATTGTTAGTAGTGATTTACCTTGGTTAAAAACTGAGGAGATTGATAGTTTTATTGCCACTGCGCCCCAAGCTGATCTTATCTATCCTGTTATCAATAAGTTTGATTCTCTTAAAGATTTTCCAGAGCTTAAAAGGACTTATGCAAAGTTAAAAGAAGGCCATTTTACAGGGGGGAATTTAGTATTGGTTGAGGCAGAGGTTGTGGGGAGGCTCGAGCCCTTCATCCGCCGTATCTACAACGCCCGAACGAGTCCCCTCAAACTGGCAACAATCCTTGGCATTCCATTCACACTAAGATTTTTACTGGGTCAACTAAATTTAAGTGATGTTGAAAATCACATCACTAAACTATTGGCACTAGATGTTAAAGCAGTTCCAACACCCTTTGCATCCATCGCAGCAGATATAGACAAGCCTGAGCACCTAAATTCAAGCAGCACTAGCGCTTCTTCCTAACACCTTCTTTAAATTCAGCAGGCGCAAGTGGCAAATATGGCGTTGCGTTTTTCAACAAATCATCAGCTTCAAACAAGCCAACTTCAAGTCGTTTATTAGCTGCCAAGGCAATCATGGCACCATTGTCTGTGGCTAAAGTTAGAGGCGGAAAAATCACCTCTAAATCAGTATCAGCAAACGCTTCTCGCAAGCGTTTGTTCGCTGCGACACCACCAGCCACAACTATCGTTTTGAGTCCTGTTTCTTTCGCTGCTTTTTTACAAACATAAATTAAATGATCCACTACGGTATATTGAAAACTAGCAGCTACATCTTCTGGTTTTGCATCTGGTTGTTTTTCTACTAAAGTTGCAACGGCAGTTTTTAAACCACTGAGTGAAAAGTTAAAGGTCTTTTGATGCCTAAGTGGGCGGGTAAAGGCATATGCTTTTTCGTCACCATGTTCAGCAGCTTTACTAATAACAGGTCCACCTGGATAGCCTAAATCTAACAGGCGAGCAACTTTATCGAATGCTTCACCAGCAGCATCATCTAAACTTCGACCTAACTGTTCATACTCACCCCAAGCTTTAACCTGAAATAAGCTTGTATGACCACCTGAAGCTATCAACGACATAAATGGTGGTTCTAGAGTAATGTCTTTTGCATCATCTAGGACTGTCAAGCTCGAAGCAATGTGCCCTTCAATATGATGAATGGCTACAAACGGAATATCCCTCGCCCACGCAAGCGCCTTGGCATAATTTAAACCAACTAACAATGCACCAATCAAACCAGGTCCATAAGTAGCAGCAACTACATCGATATCATCCAGAGATAATTGAGCTTGTTCCAAAGCTTGTTCAAGAACACTATCAATGACATTCAAGTGTTCACGACTGGCTTCTTCAGGCATGATGCCACCGTATTTGGCATGCAAAGCTGTTTGTGACGCAACTATATTGGCCAGTACTTTATTCCCTTGGGTTATGCCAATGCCAGTATCATCGCAGGAGGTATCAATTCCTAGAATTATGGGGGAGTGATTCATTTGCTTAAGTTCAGCCACAGACTTAGTTTAACGTTTTTCTTTTAGGATAAACATTACGACTTTATTAAGATGCAGAATCTGAAAAGATGTTATCTAATTGCCATTTGAGCCATAGTAATTGGTTTAGGCTAGGAGCATGGCTCGAGCCCCACAAATCCTCCTCCTCACTATCATCTGTCTTTTCTCTTTAGGATTAGCACAAATAGCAATAACACAAAGCAGCGCACTAGAAGCATTAATCCAAACACCTCTAGAAAATAATTCACCTACAAACGAAGAAGACATCCAAGGTATTGAAACCGTCACCGAAGAAGTCCGTGAACAAATCGAGGAACAGCAGCAAGAAGCCACCGAAGTCACTATTTTAGAAGAAGATGCAAAACTAAAAACACGCATCCGCACAGTCCTTAAAAATGTTGATGATTTTTCAGAAGTAGATGTAGCTGTATCTGCAGGCGTTGTCAAACTTACAGGTGTTGTGAGTAAACAAGAAAGCAAACAAGCAGCAGCCGAACTTGCCAAAAGCTTTAGTGGCGTCCTATATGTAGACAATGATATTGTTCGAACAGCAGACGTTGAAGATAATGTATTGCCCATTATCCAAAAAGCGCGTGGCTATGCTTTTGAAACTATCGCACGCTTACCTATGATTCTTATAGCCCTCTTGGTACTCCTTGCTTTCTGGTGGTTAAGTCGACGTATTGCCCGATGGGATGCGCCTTTTAACCGTTTAAGCGTGAACAAACTGATTCAAGGTTTGATTCAACAAGTCTGTAGCACTATGGTCTTTATCGTTGGTTTACTCATCGCTATAGATATTGTTGAAGCCACACCTTTGGTTGGTGCAGTTCTTGGTACAGCAGGTATTGCGGGTGTTGCGATTGGTTTCGCTTTTAGAAATATTGTTGAAAACTATTTAGCAGGTATCTTACTTTCATTACGCCAACCCTTTGCTATGAATGACTCCATAAAAATTGATGCTTTCGAAGGTCAAGTGGTGCGCCTTACTCCACGAGAAGTAGTTCTCATGACCCAAGCAGGCGATCATGTTCGCATTCCTAATGGAAAAGTATTTAATAGTGTTATTTATAACCATACCAGAAATCCACGTAGACTTTTTGAATTTGATATCAAGGTAAAAGCTGAGCATGACATTCTAAAAGCGCAACAGATAGCCAAAGATACAATTAGTTCAATTACGGGTGTACTGACAGAACCTAGTGTCAACTCACAAATTAGAGACTTTGATGGTAATGATATGCTACTCAATTTATCTGGCTGGGTAGATCAACGCCATGTTAGTCATCAAAAGGTAAGAAGTGAAGCAATTCGCCTTGTACAACTTGCTTTAGACGAGGTTGATTTAAGTCATGATCATGCACCGCTCTTAACAGAAACACTTGAAACCCCTGATGGTCGCTTTAGAAAATTAGAAAGTCAGATTCCAGCAGAATCACAGCAAGCTCACGATCCTATACGATTGCATAGCCCAGAAGAAAAACAAGTTCAAGATGTTTCTGTAGATACTGCAATTGACAAACAAATTATTGAAGAACTCGACTCTTCAGATGAAGAAAACCTGTTAGAAAGCGTCCGAATGGTTGCAGCTAGTGACTAAAAAAATATCTGAATTTTTATAGTTTCACTCAGGGTGCGTCCCATCCATGGTTGAAAATAGTTTCAGTACAAATGAAATCATCTAATAATTAGCTTAGATCCTCCTTCACCCTTTAGTCAGACGCACCCCTTCACTAACAAAACTCTATACCTCAGACCCGATAATCGAATTTGTACTAGTGTATTGACTACATTAGTAAAGAAACTGATTTGCGGAGTATGTAATGAATGCTAAAAGCATTTTCAATATGACCATAACTATCTTGTTAATTCTATTCTTTATTTTCTTTTTTGTGTGGGTGTATAAAGGTGTTCGTAAACAGGGGAGTTTGCAAGCAACAGGGCAGTCTTATACGGTTGTGAGTAGCTTTAGTGGTTTAAGTCGAAAATAAACCTCTTATAGGCTCGGTAAGTCCCGCTGAAAGTTGAATGTATAGTTGGGTTAGCTAACAAGTTATTACATTTCATAGGGACGCACCTTAGAAGTTTTTCAAAAAACGAAAAACTTCTACTTGTGTTCATTTTTTTTCAACCTTTGATAGAACGCACCCTTATAGGCTTTAAATAGGACACTTTTTTGGTAGCTTGGTATTATACTGCTTTTAGATATGACCTCACCTGCTGACACCTTAGAGCTATACCACAGGCTCGAGCCCACCCAACACAACTCACTTAACTTTTTCAATAAACGTGGCTCCAAAGACCATCCCTATGTGCGCAAAGAAATAGAACTCTTACTAAAGAAAGCAACACTAACAGGCAACACCTTAGTCGATGCTACCGAATCAAACGGTGTAGTTGCTCTAAATGCTCAAGCAGAAAAAATTATTTGTTCCAATACATCATTTGCAGCCGTACGTTGTGCAACCAAAACTCTAGCAAACAAAGCGAATACAACCGTACAAGCGGCATCACTTTGGCAACTGCCAACTGAAAGTGCAGATACAGTTTGTCTTGTACCAAGTACCGACAAAGGCAACAAAAGGGTTGAAGCTGAAATCCAAGCAGCACATAACTGCCTAAGGCAAACTGGCATACTCTACGCCATTATGAATAAAGATACGGGCGCAAAACGCTATGAAAAACTAATTGGTCAAACTTTTGTAAGGATGGATATTATTGCAAAAGATAAAGGTTGGCGGTTGGTCAAAGCCGTAAAAGGTAGCAAAGCTGTAGTTACAGATATTAGCACCTTCACAAGCCAAAGCTTTCAAGCAGCAAATTTAGACCTAAGAGCTCATACAGGCGTTTATGCTGCAGGCAAAATTGACCCAGGTACTAAATTTCTAATTGAGCAACTCAATTTTGAAGAATTCTCAGCTAAAAGCTTGTTAGACATTGGTTGTGGATACGGTCTACTGTCTATAAAAGCTGCGCTTGCAGGAGCTACTGTCACCGCAGTTGATGATGATTACTTAGCAATCGCTAGTACTATAGAAAATAGAAACTTGCATAATGTAACTATCGATGCGATTCATTCAGATATCGATATTAACTTAGGTAATGTTTCAAAAAACTTCGATGTTATCTTAATGAACCCACCTTTTCACCTAGCGAAACAAGTGATTCTAGATATTCCTTTAGCAATGATGGCAGCAGCGCATAAACACCTCTCAAATGATGGCATTATGTATATCGTTGCCAACAAAGCATTGCCGTATGAAACACACTTGCAAAAGTGGGCAACAGTCAAACAGATTGCAGTAAATAATGCTTTTAAAGTTTTAGAAGTAAAGAGAACTTAACAAAGCTAGAAAATAGCACCTTAAAGATACGTATATCCTTCGGAAGGTAAAAGGATATGTACATCTCCCCCATCACCTATAAAGCTTTGGGCTGCTTTCTGACACGCTGTAGAAATATCATCCGTCAGGCAAATCGCTGCTAAAGTAGGTCCTGCGCCCGATAAATAGGTAGCAACAGCCCCAGCATCTTGCATTGCTAACCTACAATCACGCATACCTTTTATAAGCGGTTCACGATAAGGTTCATGCAATTTATCTTGTGAAGCAACAGATAAGACTTCTGGTTTGTTAAGCGCAACTGCCATTGCCCAAAGTGCGCTACGACTGCCATTGTACACTGCGTCACCACGACTATAACTCTCAGGTAATACTGCACGCGATTCACTCGTCAATAGTTCAAAATCAGGAACAGCAAACAAAAGTTGCCACTCCTCTGGTACTGCTAGACTTTGTGATAGATAGCTACCGTCATCTCGTTGAGCAGAGACAGTAAACCCACCATAAATAGCTGGCGCAACATTATCTGGATGACCTTCTTGAGCTGCGGTTATCTGAAACACATCATCGCGACCAAGTTCATGATCCAATAGCTTGTCAGCTAGTGCAACACCAGCCACCAGAGCTGCTGAGGACGAGCCTAAGCCTCTAGCTAAAGGAATAGGATTGTGAACCTTTAAACTCACTTTCGGCGCAACCTTAGCAACTCTCCTATAAGCTTCTCGAAATCCTTGGTGAATCAAGTTATTTGGTGTGTCTTCAACATGGCCATTGCCTGAGTAGATGAATCTATCTTGCTCTGAAGCCGTTAACTCAACTGTTAGGTATAACGATACAGCCAAGCCTAAACTGTCAAAGCCTGGTCCAAGATTGGCACTGGTTGCTGGAACTTGAATTTTTACCGAATTCGGATTGTGGTCACTCACATAAGCAATGTATAGGCAAGACTGTCACAGAACAATTGCTTTTGCCCCATACATCTAAAAAATAATAATTTCTAAGAATGACGTGCTAACATCACTTCATGATAAATCAAGTTCTACCCCTCTTACTATGCTTTATTCTATTTTCAACATCTCAAGCACAAGAACCAAATGAATTCACAACTTCAAGCAATACACTAGCGTTTGAGCTCCTTAAAGAAACAGCAAATGGAGACAACCAAGTCTTCTCTCCCCTAAGCATCACCAGCGCTTTTGCGATGACCTATGCAGGTGCAGCCAATGACACAGCAACTGAAATGGCTGAAGTTTTAGGTTTAACACCTGATATCCACAATGCTTTTAGGCCAATCAATGACGCATTATCACTTAACTCTGAGGCTTTTGAGCTTAACCTAGTGAACAAGCTGTGGGGTCAAACAGGACATCCATTTTTAGATAGCTTCCTGCAACAAAATGCTACTAATTATGGTGCACAATTCCAACAAGTAGACTTTGCAAAACCTGATGCCTCTCGTAACCTAATCAATGATTGGATTGCTGAACAAACCAAAGAACGCATTCAAGAGTTATTACCAGAAGGTTCTATTGATGAATATACAAAGTTAGTCCTGAGCAATGCCATATACTACAAAGCAGCGTGGTTCACTGCTTTCCAAGAGCAGTACACGATTCCCAACCCATTTACACTGCAAGATGGCTCCGTCATTGAAACTGCGACTATGCGCCACCAAGGTCAATTCGGCTATAGCAAAACTGATAACTATCAGCTTTTAGAACTACCTTACAAAGGCAATCAAACAACCATGCAAATCATTTTGCCTAATGAAGGTCAATTTGAAACTGTTATGGATTCAATTGATGCAGAAAGCCTCACACAAGCAAGTAACTCTGTCAATCGTCAACTCATTCAACTTTACATGCCAAAATTTGAATTTGAACAAGCGATGGATTTAAAAGAGATTTTCAGTAGTATGGGCATGAGCAAAGCCTTTACTGACTACCAACCTGCTAATGAATGTCAAACCCCAAATCCAGCAAATATTGAAGCTGCTGATTTCTCTGCTATGGATGGAACACGTTGTCTGTATATAGATGGCGCCTATCACAAAGCATTTATAGCAGTTGATGAAAAGGGTACTGAGGCTGCTGCTGCTACAGCTATCGTGACGGTACAAACACGTGCATCAATTCAACGAGCAGAGCCGATAATATTTAAGATAGACCGACCTTTTTTATTCACAATTAAACACAATGAAACAGGTAGTTTACTTTTTATTGGAACAGTTATGAATCCACAACAATAGACGGGTGCGTCTCAGTCAAGATTGAAAATAGTTTTAACACAAATAGAAGTTTTTTGCTTTTTAAAAAACTTCCTAGGTGCGTTCCTGTGAACTGGAATAATCTAATGATTAGCTTAGATATTTGTTCAACCTTTGGCAGGACGCACCCACAATAGACTTATACAAAAATCCAAAAAATACAAAGGCATTTCTCAAACGAGAAATGCCTTTTCCGTAGGGTGGACTTTATGCCCACTAATTGAAAATTGCTTACTAATACCTTAAAAAACAGAATTCATATGTTCAGGAAGTAAAAAGCAAAGCATAAAACGCACCTTACAAAAATTGTATAGACTTAGTGATTGACACTCGCATCAATCATAGCTCTATAAAAAGTCTGCAACTGCATACTCACTTCACCCAAAACACCGTCACCAATGACACGCCCATCAACCTCAATCACAGGTGTAAGCCCACCAAAAGTGCCTGTAACAAACGCTTCATCAGCATCATAGACATCGGTCAGTGAAAAGTCTTTTTCATGAACAACAATGTCATTAGCTTTACAGAGTTCGATAACTAACCTACGAGTAATGCCATTCATGCAATACTGCCCTGTAGAAGTCCAAACCTCACCTTTACGGATGATGAAAAAGTTCGTGGCATTACAAGTAGAAACAAAGCCATGAATATCAAGCATAAGCGCTTCGTCTTTACCTGCTTCAAGTGCCTGAATCAGTGCAACGACTTCATGCAATTTACTGTGGCAATTCAGTCTTGGGTCAAGATAATCAGGTGAACCACGACGCACAGTTGAAGTAAACAGCCTGATGCCTTTATTCGTCACCTCAGGATTTGCTTTTTTATGCTCAGCAATAATGACAATGTTTGCCCCCCCAACAATCAAACGTGGATCTTGTGAAGGCGTCTTTTTGTTTCCTCTTGTCACCATCAAACGAGCATGAACATTGCTGTGCATGTCATTCACCTTGGCGACTTCATAAAGTGCAGCTTCTAGCTCTTCTCTCGTCTTACCAATATCCATATGGACTGCTTTAGAGGCTTGAAAAAGTCTATCTAGGTGCATGTCCAAGTGCATAAACTTACCTTCGTGCAAGCGAACACCTTCCCAGATACCATCGCCTACAAGATAGCCACTATCAAAAACTGATATTTTGGCGTCGTTACGGGAGAAGTATTCACCATTAACATAGATTTTTACATCTGCATTGCGTTCATCTGGGATTGCATCGTGTGTGCTTTGTTGTTTAGTCATTCAAACAGTCTATAGCAAAAAGAGCC
>CALHRJ010000193.1 GCA_938038395.1 uncultured Deinococcales bacterium
TGGCACTGTCGCTCCAGACAATGCAGCGCGGGTTACTTTGCCGATTGATACTGCCATTCGTGCGGTAGCTGACAAAGGTCTTGGTACAATTACAAGTTCTTTAAAACAAACTGGTACTCCTCCTGCGCCAGCGCAGGTTGCGCCAGTGGAAACTGTCGAGAGTGTAGAGACTAGTGGGACTGTTGAAACTACTGAAGCAATGGTTACTGAAGTTGTAGAAACTGTCGAGACAGTTGAAGTCGAGACAGTTGAAGTCGAAACTGTTGAAGTTGAAACTGTTGAAGCTGAAGCTGAAATAATGCCAGAAGTAGTAGTTAACACTGTAGAAACCACTACAACAACTACTGAAACAGTTACTCAAAATAGTGCACCAGCTGTAACAAATGTAGCAGCAAGCAGTGTCGTTACGACTACACCTGCGGTACAAGCTACTACAACTGTTAATACAAGTAGTGAAACAATTTCTACAAATACAACAGTTATGACTGGTGGTAGTACCATAACTATGAGTAACGGTATGACTGTACAGATTAACAAAGATGTCTATAACGCATGTGTTGTTTGTCATCAGGTAAATGGTCAGGGAATAATTACTGTATTTCCACCTTTAGCCGATCATGCTGCAAAACTCTTTAATCAGGATCGTAATTATTTACCTAATGTTGTGCTTTATGGCATTGAAGGTGAAATAAACGTTGGTGGCTTAAACTATAATGAGCCTATGCGTGGTTATCCTGAAATGAGTGATGAAGACATTGCTGGTGTTCTTAACTACATTTTGACTACATGGGGTAATGAAAGTCTTCTTAGTGATGATTTCCAACCTTATGATGCATCTGAAATTGCTGGTTTAAGAGGTCAAGATTTAGCTCCTGAAGCTGTACAAGCCATCAGGGCTGGTATGAATCTTAACTAAGTAGTTTACTAATTTAATATGGCATAAAAAAAGGCAACCTGAGAAGGTTGCCTTTTAACTTGCTAACTAAGATTACTTAGATTTTTGCTTCTTTAAATAGAACGTGCTTACGTATGACTGGGTCATACTTTTTCATTTCTATTTTTGTAGTTGTGTTACGACGATTTTTTGTTGTTGCGTAGATATAGCCAGTACCTGCGGTACTTTCAAGTTTGATTTTTATTCTTGGTCCATCTTTTGCCATAATAAAGCTCCTTAAACACGTTAATACTAAAATGATAAAGCTATATTGGGGGAAAGTCAACGATAAATCAGACAATTCTTGTGGAAAGTGTTCATCATTAGGGAGGGTGTTTAGGTTTCTTTAGTGAGATTGCTTTTATGTTTGATTTGTGGGGGTGACTTTAAAGGTAGAACCTGCCCCTCTCAAAAAATAGGGGACAAAGGTAGTGTTTTTCCATAGGATGTTTCTGGTTGGACCAATTGATAGCTCTATACGTGATAAAATCAATTAGGATGTTGGATAAGACTCACAAAGCACTCGATAAATATGCACTTTTGCCTCGATTACTGCATCAGGTAAAAAAAGTGGATATGACTTGCCATCTTTTAGAAAAAAATTGGCCGCATGCCATAGTGCCATTTGTTGGATACGGTAATAAGGATGTGTCTGATGAAGCACTACTCCTTGCTGATATGGCAGATGTTGAGTTGGAGCCTGGACAGGATTTGAAGCATACAATTCCTGTGATTGCTATGGATAGTATGGGGAAATTGGTGGCTAGGGTGAAGGCGTTACAGGGCTCGAGCTCCACTGCGATTGGACTTGATTTACGTCCTGAACTCCTCAATAAATCAAGCAAAGCTACGACCACTGCCTTCCATGCTTTATCCAAGGAAGAACTTGCTGAACTAGCAGCAATAGCTGGCTGTCCATTTTGGCTCTATGGTGTTGCTAGCCCTGCTGACGCAGAAACAGCTGCTGAAGCTGGTATAGATGCCATTGTAGTAACGACAGACGCCTATGGCTTTTTATCGCCACCTGCGACTATTGACATTTTCTCTGAAATATATGACTTAGTTGCTGGCAGTATATCGGTACTTGCTGCAGGGCAACTGCGTGATGGCATAGATGCCTTTCGCTACCTAGCTGTTGGGGCTGAGGCGGTCATTATGGAAGGTGACCACCGCTCTTTGAGTCAATTGCGTTCTGAACTCGCACACGCCATGCACTTAACAGGTTGTGAAACGCTAGCAGATATTGGTTATGAAGCTATCTACGCACCATTGTTCGATGAGTTTTGATAAAGGTTGTATAGAAATTTGGATTTATAGACTGATCTGGATTTATAGACTGGCAATACAGCATGTGGATTAAATCTAAGTAAGTTCTGCTTTTTGATTTGAAGCTGAAGTTTCTTTTTTTAGTCCTCTTAACAAGAAAAGTAAACCAATTACACCAATAAGTAAGTTAATAACAATATAAGGTAGAGATGCTTCAATGATGCTATTAAAGGAATTAAAGATATTTCTACCTAGATAAATATCAGCAAAAACAGCAGCAATCGGCAGTGCTAAGGCACAAGGTATTGCTAAGAGTGGTAAATGAAGCCGATGCAAAATAGATGATACAAAATATCCAAGCATGAAATAACTTAAGAGTGCAATTAAGGGTAAGGTTAATGCCCATATAAAATTGACTTCTGGAAAGCTAGCAGCATAGGTTGCTGTATCTAGAGGTAGGGTAAAAAGATGAAAGCAACTCAAGGCTATTAGGGTAATGAGCTTTTCACCAGATGTCCTGAGCAAAGCACCAAAAAGGGTTGCAAAGAAAATAAGTAAAGCTAACTTACTTTGTGCTAGGGCAGCCCAACTGTTATTTGCAAGTTGCGGATTGTCTGGCCATGTCGCTATGATGCCGATTGTAATAACAGCAAAGAAGAGCAGTAGAAGTTGCGCCATGTCGCTTTGTCTTAAACGCTGTGTTACGAGTGAGAGTAAGGACTTGGGTTTTGTTTTGTTAGTTGGCGCGTTTGTCATGGTAATTCCTCAGGGTTTGTCTTTAGAGGGCTAGTTGGTAAAAGTGCCAGATAGAGCTGCCCGCCAGAGCGTGCCAACACTGAACCTTCTGGTAGTTGTTCAACCAAGTCTTCAAGGTCTTTATAGAGTTTAGGGAGTTCACTATCTGGTTTATTGCTGAATTCTTTTAGACTTTGCTTTGCTGCTAAAGCGGTTTGGTTACCTGCATAAGGACTATTAGAACCTGCGAAGATATAAACATCTCCTAGGGATTGATCACTCAAATTTTCTAAGGTTGTGCCATCCCAACTCAGGGTTGGGGTAACGATTACAGGTTTTAGGATTAACTGGCTATTTTGCCAACGCTTTAAGGAAAGTATTGTGCTGTTTGGAGTGGCTTGCCAGATGTTTGTGCTTTTGCTCGGTGGGTGTGCTTTAAGAGGGAGGTCTAAAGATTGGGCGGATAAGCTGAGGAGTTGGGTTAGCTCGAGCCTTTCCGCTAACCCCCCTGCATTAACAACGATGCTACGACTTCGCTGAATAAGCTCTTCTTTTGGTGTTAAAATAAACTGACTCAAAACAGCCATCAATACAGAAAGTGTAAGGGCAGTAATAAAGCCAGGCACACGACCAAAAAACACAAGCAGTAAGATGCATATTAGGTAAATAATAATAGAACCATAAATAATAGGTGGCTTAATTGTAAAACTGCGGTTGGCTAGCGCACTATCTGCTAGCCCTTCGCCTAAGGCTACTTTATTTAGTTTAGGTAATGCCAAGGAATCTGAAAGCGTAGCAATGTTACTTTGCGCTAGCCAACCTGAAGCTAAACGTTGTTCTGTTTTCCCTGCTAAGGTAGCATCTAGAAAGTTTCTAAAGTCTTCATCGAAGTTGCTTTCTTCAGTGTCAAGCACAATTACAGTGGTGCCGCTACTCGCTGCGGCGATAATATTTCGCTGGCTTACAAACCTATCGTCTATCACTAAGCTAGCAACACCTTCATAGCTCGTTGGGCGATTACTGAGTTCGGTACCTAAAAGGCTAACCGTACGAGAATCCTCAGGGTATTGCCCACGGATACTACTTGGGTTTTCTGTAACCATTAGGTGTAAGGGTCGAGAATCAGATAAGCGTCTTTCAAGGCTGCCGCTTGCTAGGGTTGTTTCAGGTGTTTGAATTGACCAAACTAGGGTGCGCCAGCGTGGAATGTAGATGTCATCTTCAAAGACAGAGACACCACTGCCACCACGCAATTCTGTACTGTAACTTGCTATGCTTGAGGTGTTGTCTACATTTTGTAAACTGCCAATGTCAAAGTCTATGTTCAACGTGGCAGATGGTTGGTCACGTAGTGTGACTTTTATGGGATTCCATGTGCCTGCAACCATCTCACCAGAAAAGCCAAGTTCTAGGCGGATTTCTCTATCTTGCGCCTTAATGGGTTCTGAGAAAATGTGCAGGAAGCCAATCAAGATGAATAGCATAATTAAGTATCTACTTGGGTAGTTACTAAACGATTTATTACCTCTTGATTTTGATGTCATAGGTCTATTGTAACAAGTTTTTGCTTGCTATACGGTAAACCGTGCTTTGGGTGCGTCCCGTCAAAGGTTGAATAAATATCTGAGCTAATCATTGGCTTATGCCAGTTCACAGGGACGCACCTTGGAAGTCTTTTAAAAAGCAAAAAACTTCTATTCGTGTTGAAACACTTTTCAACCTTGACTGGGATTTAGATAGCAAAACAGGGTTTAACCTAGGTTGGCGTGTAAGTTTATATAATCAGCAATTGCCAAAAAGAGTCTAACAACTAGCAACGTTATGCTGTTTCAGCATAGAAAAGATTTAAATTCCTACTCATTTTTTTGGAATAACACTTTAATAATGAACTTGCAGGATGATGAATTCCTCGACGCTTGCTTCGAATTAGAGTTTCAGAATCGATGTGACTCTAAGTCACAAGATTTCATATCGATACATCGTCAGCTTGCTGCGATGCTGTTTATTCTAGGCTTGTCTTGAATGTAATTTCATCGATGTATGGCTAGTCAGATAAGATTTCTTTACTGATACCTCGTTAACTTGCCTCAGTGTCTGTTCATTCAGTGTCTGTTCATTCAG
>CALHRJ010000194.1 GCA_938038395.1 uncultured Deinococcales bacterium
CCTTGTGCAACCTCAATGGTGAAACAACATGATTGATGTTAAGCGATAAAAATGGCCTAGCCACAAACGCTTCTTTTGAACCAGCAATCATGTAACACATTTGAGCAATCTGCTCAACGTGTTCAGGCAAACTCACACTTACGCAACAGTGCTTAGCTGTACCTGTTAAACAAGCATACGCAGTATTGATATCTAAACTCAGTAGGTCAGGCATGTCTCTAGCAACTAAGGAGCGACTAAAGAAATGGATATTGTCTTGGCAATCTACCAAGCGAGCAGCATCGTATAAATCTTTAAGTGTAGAGTCTCGATAATGACCTGTGGTTAAATCAATTACTTGTGGTGCAGCACCACCAGAACCAACATGTACCCGTTTTCCAGACAAGTTAAGTTCTGGAGCATTTTCAGTTTGTCCGTAAAGACTAAAGTTACGTTGGAATTGTTGGCAAGCTTCATCGAAAAGAGATTCGGGGAAACGTAAGCGTCCGTCATTACCTAAGGTTACGCCACGAGTTAAAGCAGCATCTACAACGACTTTAGGAGCTTCAGAAAATCCAATCTGTGAAAGGATATAGCGAATTGTTTCATCAATCTGCTGTAGGTCAGTTTCAGACAATGGATGATAACGCCCTCCTACCATGCCAAGCGTTTTAGGTTTATCAGATGTTACAGAACTGGTTTGACGGTTACGACGTGATGTTCGTTTAGCTGACACTGTAAGCCCTCTTTCTTCTGAGATGTCTATTATAACGAAAATTACTGAGTTAAAAACAGAAGATATTACAAGTGAAAAGTAGTTCGTTAAGATTGCGAAAATCAGTGGCCAAAATATTGTATACTTATATAGTTGACAAGAGGAGAACTAATGTTGCATCTAAAAGTCTGCCTAATTG
The DNA here is from genome assembly GCA_938038395.1 of uncultured Deinococcales bacterium. Lineage (GTDB taxonomy): Bacteria > Deinococcota > Deinococci > Deinococcales > Trueperaceae > CALGZD01. Next base: position 894 of record CALHRJ010000194.1, read on the forward strand.
GCATATTTTCTATATTAAATCTTGTTTTAGCTCAACCAACCTTAGAAGGTAAATTTGATTTAGGTTATTACTCATTGGCGATGGAGTGTCATGGTGAAGGTACACCAACCGTAATCATTGATGCAGGAATGGGAGAAGGTCCAGTTTTTTGGGGGTCGTGGTTAGACATTACTAATGTTGTTAAAGAAAGTACTCGGATATGTGTTTATGACAGACTTGGGTTAGGCTATAGTCGCCCCATGCCTGTTGAAATTGATAAACGTACGAGCCAAGATAGCGTTGATGACCTGCACAAATTACTTGTTACTGCAAACATTGAAAAACCGTATATTTTAGTTGGTCATTCTTGGGGTGGCATTAATATACGTTTGTACACAGATCAATACCCTGATGACATTGTTGGACTGGTTCTAGTAGATGCTTCTCACCCAAATCAATTAAGTGCTTTCTTGGAAAATATTCCACCAGAATCCCCCGATGACTCTCTAAAGGTCAGATTGTACAAAAGACGAATTCTTAGCCCGCCTGACTTAAATAACTCTGAAAAAATGGATAGATTAACTAGCCTCGACCAAGTACAATCTTTAAATGATTTAAGAGACTTACCCTTGGTCATTGTTACACGAAGCCCAACTGCCACCCCTCCAACTAATAGACCTTCCGAGTTGAATGAACTACTTGATTCAATATGGCAAGATTTGCAAGCCAGTCTAGTATCTCTCTCAACAAACAGCCTACAGATGATTTCCGAGAAGGCTGGACATAATATTCATGACGAAGAACCCGAATTGATAATTGATGCGATACTGCATATTCTTTCACAGGTAAATCAAAATGAATGATTCTTTTAAACTCGTTAATTGTTCACGATATCTTTCAAGTATTTACGAACCTTATAAATCCTTACACAATCTCAATGCATCATAAATTGCTGCGTGAATATTACGACTAGCTACAGCGTCACCTATCCGAAAAAGTTGATAGGCAGCATCTGAATGATGATTAATTGTTTGAGGTTTACCTTCAATAAGCGCATCTATATCAAGCTCACCATCATTAATCGAGTCAGCTTTAAGTTCAAAATATAAGTCATCTATAGGTAAAGTACCGTGTTCAACAATAACTTGGTCAACTACTTGTGTGCTAGATGTTTTACTATACTCGTTATAGAGTTCTGCCACTAACTTTTTGCCTTCTTCACTACTCTTACTAACACTAATTAAACGCTCGTTGAGCGTGACCTTTGCTTTATGGTCTGCAAAAGCTTTTAAGTAAGCTGGATAATTCGTACTGCCAATTTCTTCAAAGAGTGTGCGGTCAGGTGTTACAAATTCTAGATTAGCACCAACATTGAGCAAGTATTCTGCACCAGCAGCAGACTGATGTTGACCGCTATCATCAAAAAACAAAATGTCTTTCTGGACAGTACAGTAACCACTCAACACATCCCACATGCTGTAGACAAGCGCTTCGCCTTCTGTTAGAAAACTAGTATTTGGCATACCTCCAGCAGCAACAATAACGACCTCAGGCTGTTCTGCAAGAATGTCACGGTCACTAGCAAATGTATTTAAACGAATATCTACTGCTAGCCTTTGTAACTCACTCGCACGCCAATCGACTATGCCAATCAAGTCACGTCTTCTTTTCATTTTGGCAGCGAGTTGAAGTTGACCACCCAGCTTTGGTGATGCTTCAAAAAGAACAACCTCATGCCCACGTTCAGCGCATACCCTTGCTGCTTCTAAACCAGCAGGCCCAGCACCTACAATTACAATTTTTCTTTTAGTAGCTACTTTGGGAATCATGTGAGGCATGGTTGCTTCTCGACCTGTTGCTGCATTATGTATGCACAACGCTTCGCCATGTTCGTAGATACCATCTATACAATATCCAGCACCTATACAAGGTCGAATTCTATCCTCTTCGCCAGCATAGAGCTTTTTGACTATGTGCGGGTCAGCAATATGTGCTCTGGTCATGCCTATCAGGTCAACCTTATCGTGCTCAATCGCATATCTTGCTGTTGCTATATCGCTAATGCGACAGGCATGAAGTATAGGAAGCTTAACAGCTTGTTTAATTGCGCCAACCATCTCTAAAGAGGGTGCGCTGGCTGAACCCATTGCAGGGATGCGTTTAGATAAACCTTCAGCACTATAGATATTTGAACCAACTATG
>CALHRJ010000195.1 GCA_938038395.1 uncultured Deinococcales bacterium
TCTTTGGTGACCAGTAGCTTGTGACCAGCATTTTCTAAATGTTTGGCTAAGTTCTGTATTTGGGTGCTTTTGCCTGCACCTTCAGGACCTTCAAAAACGATGAACATGTTCTGATGCTACCTTTTAAGCTAGAACGATGCCAAGTTGTTATCAAGCCTGGGTGCATCCTTATATTGGATGCCCACCTAAACATACTTTGAAGTATGCTTCTAAAAACATTGCACCTTAGCGGTTTTCGCACTTCGTTTGAAAACACGCTACTTCCTTCAGCATCCATTTGGCGGATGCACCCATAAAGGCTTTTGTGTTTGAGATGATGATATGAAGCTGATTGTTAGAGTCTTGTTGTATGAATGGCAAATTCCTCATGAGAAGTTTGGTATATTTACAAGATATTAGTAGCCAACTTTAAAAACATCTTAAGTTGGGTTTTTCAGATAAGGAATTAAACTTATGCAACGAACACGCGCTGAACTAGATGACATGAGCCGTGATGAGCTTAGCGATAGAATTATGGAAATGCAAGACATTTTAAAAGAATCTCTTTTGGTTAGAGAGGCTATGCAAACTTTGCTGAATAGACTTTTGACAGTGAAAGAGGATGAAGTAGGACACTACGCGGCAGCAAACCCTGCAGAATTATCACAGGCTGATCGTGAGATTCGAGAAGCTTGGGCAAGAGCACGCCATGCAGTGGCAAACCCTGCGGGCTTAGTTGAAAGACGAGACGACTAGCGCCCTATGTCTCGAATTGCGCATGTAAAGCGTGACACCAAAGAAACACAAATAGATATCAAGCTTGATTTAGATGCACCCTTTGGTGGCGACATCGCTACAGGACATGGCTTTTTAGACCATATGCTTGACCAGATTGTTCGGCATGGTCGTTTTAAGCTTGATATAGCTGCTAAAGGTGATTTACACATTGATGTACATCATTTAGCGGAAGATACTGGCATCACACTTGGTCAAGCATTTGCAGAAGCACTTGGTGACCGTAAAGGAATCGAGCGCTATGCGAGTAGCTGGGTGCCGATGGACGAAACACTAGCGCACGTTGTTCTCGATTTTTCAGGGCGTGCTTTTATTGGCTTTGAACCTGCTGGTTACGAAGGCGATGCGAATGGCTTTAATATGCATCACTTAAGAGAGTTTCTACGTGGTTTTGTAAATCATTCTGGTGTGACCATGCATGTACGAGTTTTATCTGGCGTGGAAGTTCACCACGTGGCCGAGGCGATTGTTAAGGCATTTGCAAGGGCCCTAAAAGATGCCTGTGCCATAACCTCTGACAGTTTGCCTTCTACAAAAGGATTGTTGTAACCCAGCTGTTTTTTACAAATTAGAAAAATACCCAAACTCAAGGTTCAGTGTTGCTTATGAACCTTGAGTTTTTCAATATTGAGCCGACAAAATGAAATAGTCTCTCGAAAGTATTTCGAGCTGAAGCAGGATTCCAATAAAATATTGCTATCAATATGACCCTAAGTCACAAGAATTCTTAATTGACAGCCAGCTAACGATAACTAATCAATTGGCTGCAAGATTGTTCGATATAAAGAAATTCTATTAAACCAAAACGCCTACTCTTCAAAAAATCAAGTTGATATACTCATTATCCAATACAAATAGTATAGGCATTTAGAAGTCTTGTTACCTGACATACTTCTATACATTACGTTCCACTTCAAAGCCCACTGTAATTGGCACGTTGTTAGAAAACTGCCCCCCTACTGACTATTGGACTGCAAATTTTGCGGAAAAATTGGAGAAGATATGAAAACAATCTGCTATAGACGTATGTTTATTAGCTTGCTTATGTGTTTAGGACTTTTGGTCTTTAGTCAAGCCTTTACCCAAACAGCTTTTGCCCAAGAAAATCACCATACACCCTTACTAGAAAATAATGAAAAGGTACTGGTTAGTTTTGCTATTGAAGACTCAGCAAAAATATTAACTGTGGCTACTGCGGAAGATGATAGTTACATCATTTACCGATTTGGTAGAGAGAATCAAGTTGAGCTCGAGTTCCCAAGTACGCAAGAAGGTTCTTGGGATAAATTCACCCATATGCAGCATCTTCGAGATGTTGGTGAAGATAGTCTTGCCTTAGAGATTAGCTATTTAGAATTTAGGAATTACGGCTATACCTATAAAGTCTACGACGCCTATTCTGCAGAATTTGATAAGACCTTTGTTGGTGTTTTGGTTGTCGAACATGCAACAGGAAATGAATACGATATTCAGGCAATTCCAGGGAGTAAGATTGGTAGTTTAAGTAGGCTAAATGCCCATAACTTAATTGAGGCTCGAGCTGCCTTCTAACAACTGTCTTCGACACATCGACAAGCGTAGCAGTCTTTAGCTTTAAGCTTAACGTATAGATTAACGAATTAATTGATAATCTATTCAAGGAGCTGATAGAAGAACCTAAGAAGATGATTGATTGTCTGACTAGAGCTTAGTGAACTCTTTAAGATAAATACCTAAGTACCAATGAATGCTTAGGGTGTGTCTTCTTAAATCTACATAAACATCGGGAAATAGGAATGTCCGTTACCTTTCGTTACAGAAAGAACGGGCATTCTTTTAGTATCAGACTGACCTTAAGTATTGCTTAAGTTTTAGCTAAGAACTTCATGCTATGCTTTTGCTAATGGATACTTCTGTAAAACGCCCACGTATACTGTTGTCAACCGCATCGAACGCTCGTGATACTGGTCTTCGCCGTACGGATACTATTGGTGGACAAAACTACGCCGAAGCTATTGTTAAAGCTGGCGGCTTACCCTACTTTGTTGCTAACCTAGACCCAAATCTAGCTGAAGATTATATTGCTGAAGCACGTGGTTTGTTACTTACAGGGGGAGCAGATTTTGACCCTGAGTATTTTGGACAAGATCCTGACATGGAACTTGGTCGTGTTGATTATGAACGTGATGCTTTTGAACTAGCACTCTATAAAGCAGCCAAAGCAAAGGGAATTCCTATATTGGGCATTTGCCGGGGGCTTCAGGCTATAAATATTGCTGAAGGTGGCACCTTGCACCAGCATGTGCCAACTGCAGGCGCAACAGCGCAGCATGAGCAAAGAAATATAGATGGTACACCGTCGCACAAAGTGACGCTCGAGCCTGACTGTTTTCTCGCAAAAGCCTATGGAAGCTTTCAAATCAAAACAAACTCCTACCACCATCAAGCTGTTGACGCAATCGGTAAAGACTTGCGAATTGTAGGACGTTGTAGCGATGGCACAGTTGAAGCTATAGAAGGCACTAAAAAGCCCTTCATAGTAGGTGTGCAGTGGCATCCCGAAATGAGCTTTGCCAAACATCCAGAGCATCTTGCACCCTTTAAACTCTTTATGTCAGCGGTTAAAGAAGAGCTGCTTGTTTCTTCGCTCTAAAGTAGTCGCTGAAATAGTACCTGTTTCTTTTACTCATTTTGCGTTAAATTTAAATTCAGTTTATGCGTCCAACAGAACTTTTTGATTGCGTTGTTATTGTCGGTGTAGGTTTGATTGGTGGTTCAATCGGTCTTGGTATCCGCCAACGCTTTTTAGCCAATCATGTTATTGGTCTTGACCAAAACCCGAAGTCTTTAGAAGCTGCCCTTGGTATGGGTGTGATTGACGAAGCCAAGTTCAATGCCGGCAAGTGGTTAGAAAAAGCAGACTTGGTTATTCTGGCCTCACCTGCTGCGACTATTGTCAGCTCTGCTGAAAGCTTACAACCCTTTCTAAGACCTGATGCACTCATCACAGATGTTGGTAGTGCTAAAGCAGCAATTGTAGAAAGCCTACAAGCTAGCGGTCTACGTTTTGTTGGTTCACACCCAATGGCAGGCAGTGAAAAGGGTGGCGTTCAAAATGCATCTGCTGCGCTTTTAGAAAATGCCATGTGGGTACTCACGCCCAATGAACAGACAGATAAAGAAGCACTTGATAAAATTCGAGATTTTGTCATTCGTCTAGGTGCACATGTTGTAGAAATCGATCCTGAAAAGCACGATAGGCTTGTTGCTTTTGTCAGTCACTTACCCTATATATCAGCGGTCACGCTGACCCAACTCATCGCTCAAGATGCTGACTACGAAGAAATGGCACTCCTTGCAGCAGGTGGCTTTAGGGATGTAAGCCGAGTAGCTTCAGGTAGTCCACGTATGAGTCGGGATATGGTGATGGAAAACAAAGTACAGCTAAAAGCTGCGATTGCTGAATTTAGAGAACAACTTGCAGTTGTTGAATCACTGCTCGATGAACCTGCGGAGCTACTCGAGTTTGCAGAAAAGGCAAAATATACCCGTGATAGCATCCCAATTGTTAAGCGAAACCTCCTACCTTCCACCTTTGAACTAAATGTAGCTGTGCCAGATAAACCTGGTCAGTTAGCACTGATCACCCAAGCATTAGGCGATGCTGAGATAAATATTCGAGATATAGAAATTCTTGATATTCGTGAACTTGGTGGTGCGCTTCGGTTGAATTTTAATCACGAAGAAGGTGTGACCCAAGCAACGGTTATCTTGAATGAGTTAGGCTTTGAAACACGACGTACAGGTTAAACGAACAAGATAAATGCAAAGGTTAGAGTTTAAAAGCTATGGCTAAGAAACCTAAGGTTAAAAATTCTAAGGCTAAAAAATCTAATAAAATTACAGCTGAACCAGTCATTAGTTCAAACATACGAACTTTTGTCATTACGGCTATTGCACTTGCTTTAGTGAGTTGGGATTTGAGTTTTAACCTAGGTGTCTACGGAACTATTTTCTACGAAAAAATTTTTACAGTATGGGTAATTTGTGTAGTTGTTCTTATAGCTAATTATTGTTTAGCTAAAGAGGATCGCTACCTAAATGCTTGGGGTGTTATAGCAATGCTTACACCCAGCTTATGGTTTGCCTTGGAATATTGGGATTTCTTAGTGGATGTAAATTCCCTACCTGGAATAATTAGCTTTTGGCTTGCTATTGCTATTATGGTGATCTGTTTGCCTATGGGTGGCTACATTATCGTTTCATTTACACAAGCTGATGCACTTAAGCTTAGACCTCGTAGGCTTTTTGTAGCATTAGCAGCCATTACAATACTTATAGCTATAGTTGGCTATGGCATAGGCTCAAACCATCGCTATATTTTATCTTGTGAGGATTTTGAAGTGGCAGGTAGCAAGGTGCCTGAAAATTGCTACAAACAGCCTTTAGATGAAATTTTGGAACTAGAAGAAACACAATAACGAATAATTAGTTTAAGCAAGTCAATTCATAGGCTTTTAGAGGAGATTTCGATTGAAAACAAGTGCATCCACTATCGTGTTGAATGATGATTCATCACAAGTGCTACTAATACTACGAGAAGACTTTCGTGTTTGGACAATTCCAGGAGGGGGTCCTGAAGCAAACGAAAGTCTTGAGGAAACTGCCCTACGTGAAACCTACGAAGAAACAGGTGTTCATGTAGATATCGAAGCAAAACTTGGTGAATACTATCGTCCGAATATGCCAAGTGGAGCAAACATCACCCATGCCTTTATAGCACGTTATAAAAGTGGTTCACTTGAAGATGCTGGTTGGGAATCAGCAGATGTGCAATGGTTTGATATCAATAATTTACCAAAGAGACTTATGCCTATGTCAGGTGAGTTAATTGAAGATGCCTTGGTGTATTCAGATCAGGCGTATTCGGGTCAGCCTTTCAAAAAAACGCAGTATTTACCGTTTCACATAGCATTCATTCTCAAGGGTGCCATCAAGATTAGAAATTTACGAAATTTAATTTTGGGTCGCACCTAATCCCGACTGAATTACTCGGGTATTGACAACCCTATTTGTTAGTGGTTAGTATCTAGGCATATCTAATCCCGAGTCAGTTACTCAGGATTAATATATATTTCAATGAAATTTTATTTTCAGGAGCTATATATGAATTCCACTAGCAAGATGGTTTTTTTTCTCTTTTTAAGTTTGATGTTAACTATAATGCTTTGCTCAACAGGCTTTGCACAAGGAGAAGTAAATGTTTATTCTTCACGTCACTATGAAGTTGACGCTCAGCTTTATAAGCAGTTTGAAGAAGAGACTGGTATCAAGGTAAATATCATTGAGGCGAAGGACAGTGCGCTGCTCGAGCGCATCCTAGCAGAAGGCAGACGTAGTCCTGCGGATATTCTCATCACTGCTGACGCAGGCAGACTTTGGCAAGCCAATTCATCTGGCATCTTCCAAAGTATAAGCGATGTAGAAGCACTTGCAACTGTAGACGAGAACCTACAGCACCCAGATGGTTTTTGGACTGGTATCACCAAACGTGCAAGAGTGATTTACTATAATAAGTCTAAAGTAGACGCAAGTGAACTATCAACTTATGAAGCACTGACCGACGAACAGTGGGAAGGTCGCATTTGCATTCGTTCTTCTACAAACATCTATAACCAATCGCTACTTGCTTCAATCGTAGCAACACACGGTCTTGAAGTTGCAGAAGAATGGGCAGCAGGCATGGTTAATAACTTTGCACGTGACCCACAAGGTGGCGACACTGACCAAATCAGAGCAGTCGCAGCAGG
>CALHRJ010000196.1 GCA_938038395.1 uncultured Deinococcales bacterium
ATAGTTGCCACACCTATGTTCCTGTCTGAGTTTCTTACGACTCTTCTAGCTTGGGTAAATTTAGATGCCTTCTCGCTTACTTGCGTTATAACCATAGTTTTTCTAGCTGCAATTGTACGAGGCTATACAGGTTTTGGTTTCTCAGCTTTGGTCGTGGCCAGTTTAACTTTAATTTTGCCACCTGCCGAAGTCATCCCTGTCGTATTGCTCATGGAAATAGTTGCGAGCATAGGCATGTTGCCGTCTGTCTGGCAAGATGTTAAATGGAAAGCGATTGCTATATTGCTTATAGGCATAGTACTCGGTGCGCCACTTGGTGTATTTTTACTAGGCAATATTTCTGAAGCGCTAGCCAGAATACTTATTTCTATTATTATTCTGGTAGCGAGTGCTGCATTACTCTGGGGTTATCGTTTTAAAGGTTCGGGAACCGTACCCACAACAATTGGTACGGGTGTGTTGGCAGGTATTGTCAATGGCATAGGTGCAGCAGGCGGACTACCGATAGTCATTTTCTTTTTAGCCTCTGGCTCTGCTGCGGCTGCAACTAGAGCTTCGCTGGTTGCGCTTATTTTTGCAATTGATGTTTATACAACGGTGCTTACAGTAACTTCTGGGTTGGTAGATTGGGAGACCTTAAAACGACTTATTATTTTTCTTGTGCCATTGCTTTTAGGTGTGTTGGTAGGTAGTCGGCAGTTTATTCGTACGAATCCTGAGTCTTTTAAAAAGTTGACCTTGTGTTTATTGATCGCTTTAGCATTGCTTGGTTTAGTGCGTTCAATACTTACTGCTTAGTTCTTACTAAAAAAATCTATATAGCTCGAGCCTTCCTTCAGCTTTGAAAGAACTAGGCTCGAGCCCATGTAATACTCTTTAATAATAATGAGCAAAGGTGCAGGCAGGTTCGAGAAACCTAATTAGCTAATAGCCCCTTTAATACGAAAGGCAAAAACAATCTGAGCAATGCCTGTAATAAGCGCCCAAGCTGCGATTAAGCTAAGTAGCAAAGAAGCCGTAAACCCTTGATGACCAAGTAGGAAGATGCCACCAATAACATACAAAACACCTATTACTAAACTACTCAGTGACCGCTCTCTACCCATGCCATCGTCAGATTCTCTACCTATAAAGATTTGCAAAACACCGTTAACTAAAATGGCGAAGCCAATCATGAAGGTAAGAACACTAGCAGTGAGTCCGCCTGCAAACATAGTATGGTTAAGCACAACTAAACCTGCTGCTGCTGTTATAACACCAGCTAAAATTGTCCAGATTCGTGAATTTTCCGTACGGCCTAAAACCCCTGCAACGACATCCAAAATACCTGTAATAAGCCAAAATGTACCCAATAGCCTAGTCAATACGATGAGTGTTTTACCCGGTTGACCAAAAAGCATGAGTCCTAAAACCAGCATGACGATGCCTTGAATAAGCAATATCCACCATGTTATTGTCGCACGTTGTTTAACTTCTGTAACTATCTCTTGAGCTTGTACGTTTGACACAATGTCTCCCTTAAAATCTTCCCAATTTGTAACTTTGATTAGAGTCTTTAGATGGCTCGAGCCTCCAAATATAGTTCACCTTGAAAGAGTAGGTAAGCTCGAGCCTTGCTAAAGATAAATATAAATATAAAACTATTAGCAAAAATAAAGATTCGTAATTGATTGCTCAATTGCTAATCAAAATTATTTTTTGTCTCTTTTAAAACTTACCGTTGTCATTCTTCCATTGGTCTTTAGCAGGGATTTCTTCAATTGTATCCCAGTGCTCAACGATTTTACCGTTTTCGATTCTGAATAGGTCATAGAACGCCACATGGTTTCCTAAGAATTGCCCTTCAGATGCAGATAAGACAAAGTTTCCTTCGCCCAAAACCATATGGTTCTTTTCGTAAACCATTGGTGTACCAGCGTCAGCCATTGCTTGTAAAGCTTCACCAAGTGCTGTTAAGCCATCACCCACTGAAGGATTGTGTTGGTAATATGTTTCGGTTGAAACGTAGTCAGTGATTTTGTCAGGATTTGCCCCCATCAAAACATCATCCACAAAACCTTGACCAATTGCTTTATTTTCTTCTGTTTTATCTAGATCAGTGATTTCAGTAGCACCATCAAACTGGCTTCTGCCTGAAGCAGTTTCTGTGACAACATCTTGAAGATTATCCCAGTGTTCTACAATTAGTCCGTCTTCAAAACGAAAAATATCAAAACCAGCTTTATGGCCAAAGAATTCATACTCAGAATGCGTGAAAACAAAATCCCCATCTTCAAAAGCGCGAATGACATTAGCGCTGCCTGTACCGTTTAGTGTTTGGAGTACTGCGCCAAACCCAGCAAGACCATCACCAACGCCTAAGTTGTGTTGAATATATTTTTCTGGGTTCACGTAAGCAATTGGTGCTGTATCGCCTGATGCGATGCTGTTTAACAGTGCAATTACTTTGTCTTTATTTGTCATCATACCCTCCTGTGCATAACTTAGGCCTGCAATCATCATTGCAGTAATTAGTATTCTTCTCATAGTTTTCCTACTCCAACCTTAGCTAAGGTGCAGTTATCATATCTATCTTCTGAAAACAATCACAGGTAAGAGTTTGCCAAAAAATGGTTAATGGCTAACCTTAGAATGCACTGGTTTAGAAAGATTTTTTAAATTGTGTAGGTGTTTGTAGAGTGTGCTTTTTAAAGTACTTAACAAAATTACTATCTTCATTGAAGCCAAGTTTATAGGCCAAACTCCGAATAGCTATATCTTCTATAACTAGACTTCTTTTTGCTTCAAGTATTGTGTAGGCATCGATCAGCTGTTTAGCCGTTTTGTTTACTGCTGACTTACATAGTTGATTAAGTGTTTTATAGCTTATGTGCATCATCTCAGCATAGGCTGATGCATCTCTGGTTTCCCAAAACTGTTCTTCAAGCAAGTTTAGAAAACACGTGAATTGCTTAATTTGCTTTTCACTTAGCTGATTGCTGTAGCTACTTCGGCGATCACGTAGAATCATGAGTAAGAGTGAGGCAAAGAGTAAGTGAATTAAGATATTACTAGGGCTCGAGCGTACCTGCTCGAGCTCAATTTCATGGAGTAGTGATTCACAGCTTACTTTTAAAGCAGCATCACAAGTCAAAATAGGTGCGTAAGATTCTAAAAGATAGTTAGCAGCAAAAAAGGGCATACGAATATTGGTATGGGTAGTGGTTATAAACTCTTCAGTAAAGATCAGTGCCTTACCCTTTGAGCGACTGGCAAGATCAAAGGCGTGAGCCTGCCCTTTATTAATGACAATAAAGCTACCTTCGATATACGGATAAGTATTAAAGTCAATAAAATGATTACCTTTTCCTTTTTCGATATAAAATAAACAATGGAATTTTTGCCGATGTGGCTTGGCTAGGTCATGATCAAAATCAGGCATTCGTTCATATATAGACTTAAGATCTATAATTTCTACACCTGTTTTCACAGGCTTTTGTGGATTGAACTCCAGTATGGGTATACTCATAAATATCAAATTAGCTAACAAATAACCTTAGTGCCCGAATTGTCCCGTAGTGAACACCTTCATGGTAGTTGTTGTAGTGAAGTGCATCCGTAACGGTATGTAGTTCGTCAGCAAAGCTTGTTTTGTATGGGAACTGTGTTTTTGAGTAAGCTATATTTTTAAACATACCA
>CALHRJ010000197.1 GCA_938038395.1 uncultured Deinococcales bacterium
CTCTTGAGCAATTCGGTATATAGCCTCAGACCATACATCATCCAGCGCTATACTATCTACACTAACAGTGGTTTGAATACTTTCAGACATGCGAGATGCCAACCGTCTTAAGGCATAATCCAACCCCTGACTTAAATCAGCAGGGCGCATAACTTCAACCAAACTCTTTAATTCTTTCAGTGAAGCTGATACCAACTCACTTGCCTTGTCTACATTTTCCTGTTGTTGTAAATCGTCCTGACTTTCTTTTGCAACAGTTAGTGACAACTCCGCAGCAAATAATAGCTGTGCAAGTGAATCATGCATATCGGTTGCTAAACGTTGACGCTCTTCCAACGTGGCAGCGTAAGCAATTTCCTTTTCTCGCAAAGCTTGTAACTGTGAGCGGTCATAGGCTATGCCCAATTGTCTTCCGACAGTGGTTAAGAAATCAAGCGTAGTGTCTGAAAATTGTTCACGACCAGCAGCTGCTAAATTTAAGATGCCTACAGGACCTGACTGACCTAGCAGAGGCATACTCGCATGAAGTTCCAAACCACCTTTGTCGCCATCCTCTCGTTCTAAACGAGAACAGTGAACAATGTTCACACCAGTATCGAGTTTGCCATTTTTAAAGAGCCACTGACAATCACAGCCACCTTCACAAAGTGGGCGTAAGTTATCCTGTGCCAGAGCTTCAGGCAAACCTGTATCAGCTACTGTACGAAAAGTGACTAGATCATGTTGATCTTGAATTGAGGTTAAGAACACCCAGCCAGTAGCCAGCGATTCTAGGTCTACAAGTCGCTCGAGCGCTGCTTGGATAGCCACAGTAAAATCAGCTTCTTGATTTAAAATACTTGTAATAGCATTTAGGGTTGAAAGTTGTTTTAAATGTCGCTCAGTATCCATCATGATTTATGCCACCACTCACGCCAATCATAGCAAAGACCAGCCTCATTAAATAGACCAACGCTTAAACCATTTAGACTAGCAGCTTCGCTTGACTCAGCATCACTATAGTTGACACGCCAGTTCAGTACCAATTTGCTGTCCTGCCAAGTCACAATGTCATAGCTATAGGAAACATCCTTTTGCGAGTTAAGCATCTCCAGCCAATATTGATTTACATCATCTCGCCCATTTAGTACTGTTGCAAATGGCGTTTCTTGATAGGCAACATCTTCACTAAAACAAGCTGCTGCTCTACTAGCTCCAACTTCAACGTCTTTAACTTGCCAAGCGGATAATAGGGTTTCAACCCAATCCTTAACTACGAAGCTCTTCATAGGCATTAGCCCTTAGGTAAAATGAGATGACTATCGCCAAACTCGTGCCAAAGATACTGATTTGCAATTGCTTCCTGATAAGCTTCTTGAATCAACCTCTTCCCTGCAATGGTGTAAAGCATTGCTAAATGGCTTGCCTTAGGATCATGTAAACCTGTTATTAAGCCATCAATACTTCTTACGGTTTTTTGTGGGTGGATGAAGTATTTTGTGAAGCCTTTAGTAGCCATCACAGTATTTTCTTTGAGGTGATATGCAGATTCCAAGGCTCTTACTACTGTTGTACCTACAGCAATAATTCGTCTACCAGCTTTACGAGTAGTATTAATTTGTTCTGCGACGCCTTCAGTTACTTCAAAGGGTTCAGGATACAAAACAGCATCTTCAACCACGTCACTTTCGATTTCTAAACTACTGACACCTGTATGTAAGGTAATAGCCGCAATCACTACACCTTTGGCTTTTAAATCTTCAACAACAGAAGGCGTAAAAGGTCTTGCAGCTGAAGGCATTTCTGCACTACCTGTTTTTTCTGCAAAAAGTGTTTGGTAGTGGGTTAGGTCAAATTCGTTTTCAACGTAACCGTAGCGGATGGCTTTACCAACTCTTGTTGCAAGGTCCTGAACGCTTTTATCTTGCGTACCTTCTAGATGGAATTTTGCGAACCAAAGTCTGGGTAGGTTTGGGTAGGGGGCTATAAGAGTTACAACCGTGTTATCGACTTTCACTATTTCGCTTAGGTATAAAGGTAACGAGCCGGGTTCTGAGTGGGATTGGCGGGGCTCGAGCGCCCACAACCCATCTCCATAATCGGTAGATAAGTTCAGTATAAACTCACCCAAACGCCCACTAGCTGGCAAACTGGCTGGCAAGGTCCCACTATCATTAACAACTAGCAAATCGCCAGCATCTAGAAAATTGCTCATAGTCGCAAAGCGTGTATGGTGGTGTCCTTGTGGTGTACTAACCAATAGTTTCACTGCATCTCGCTGCTTACCCTGTAGCTCTAAGGGGAAACGTGCAACTAACTCTTCAGGTCTATCAAAATTCAATTCCGTTAACTTCATACTATTGACTAGAGTATTAGTAATCATGCTGCCACCTCCCAAACATCTGCCTGAGCTTGAAAACGTTGACCACTAAGTGACATGGCATCTTCTGCGATGCGTCCAAACAACCAAGCCCAAAACGGCAAGGTCTCACTTGGCAAAGGTCTATCACTAATATCTTCATCTGGAAATGCTGCCTGATGCATATCCGTTCGCATATCCCCAGGATCAACGGATATTACAGAAAGCTGTCTACCATTGAGTTCATTAGCTAAGGTCAAACTGAGTAAATCTAAAGCGGCCTTACTTGCACCATAGCCACCCCAACCTTTATAACCACCGTTAGCAGCATCAGATGAAATATTGATTACAGTTGCTCTAGAATTCAAACTTGACTCAATACTCTTTAAAAGAGCAATCGGCGCGAATGTATTAACTTCAAAAACCTGACGTAAATCCTCTAATGGATACTCAAGCAATGTTGGTAAAGGTGACAGACCTAGTGTTGAAGCATTGTTGATAACAATATCAACACCACCTAATTCAGCAATTACACTTCGCAAACTTTCTCGGTGCTCAACATCGGCAATATCTCCTATAACTAATTTTGCATCAGGAATTGAAAGCTGTCTCAATCCCTCTTCTCCCCTAGCTGTCAGAATTAAACTATGACCTTGTGCTGCTAAAAAGCTTGCGAGTGTTTGACCTAAACCACGACTTGCACCCGTTATGAGTATACGTTTCATAAAGAAACCTCCTATACTTTCAAGCATAGGAGGTCTAGGGAGCGACTTTATTCGTCTTTAGTCTGTCCTAAAACTAAGACTATAGTCTTAGCGGTCTTAACAATTATTCGTTTCTATCTTTAAAAAGTGGATAGGGATTAATCGCACCTGAACCACCATAAACACCAAAGTGCAAGTGAGGTGGTGTATTGATAGCATTTCCCGTATTACCTACAAAGCCCAACACAGTATCAGTTGTAACTTTATCTCCATAATCCACATTAGCAAAATCATCCAAATGGGCATAGTAGTATTGCCGACCACCTGCACCTGTCACGTAAACCTGTTTGCCACCCAAGCCACTGTTACCAACTCTAGTAACAAAACCATCTACAACGGCTCGTATGGGTGTGCCTCGCTCTGCAAATATGTCTTGCCCTTCGTGCTTGCGCCCACCTGAACGTGGCGCACCCCACGTATCGCTAACATCTGAAAGCAAGACACCATCCACAGGCATCAAAAGTTCTG
>CALHRJ010000198.1 GCA_938038395.1 uncultured Deinococcales bacterium
TCCTGGTTGGAATCAGGCAGCAGAAAACCTTGACAGTTTTACAGATATTCGCGAATTACAAAAGAAGTTAAAAGCTGAAGGCATCGAGCTAACAACTGAAGCTGATGAAAGTACAACTGGTCCAGCTAGCCTTATGGCTGTCGATCCTGATGGTAATGCGATTCTTATTGACCAACATCGGTAAACTATAGTTTTTAGTAATAATTTGGGGAAATAAAAATCCCCGAGGCAAAGCTCGGGGTAGTCAGAGGTAGTCAAAGGCATATTTTTCGCTGAAATCACATTGATGCTAATTTTTCGAAAAAAACTTTGGAATATTTAAAGCCTATCTTCTGTCTCAGGATCAAAGAGTGAGGCTCGAGCTGGTTGGAAGCCAATTTCAACTTCATCGCCAGGGCTGACTTGAGCCTGACCATCCATACGTACATGAATAGACGTGCCTGCTAGTGTCGCATAAATCAGAGTATCAGAACCCATTGGCTCAATCAGTTCAACAGTTATCTTGGTCTTGACCGTGGCAGAAGCCAGATTATCACCAGTTACAATATGTTCTGGACGCAGCCCGAGAATCGCGTTGCCCGCACGTTTGGAACCATCTTCGTATTCATAGCCATCAAGCGGAATCTCAAGGTCATCCTTTATGAATGTTCCCGCTTTGATTTCACCCTCTAAGAAATTCATCGAAGGAGAACCAATAAAGTCAGCTACATATAGGTTGCGTGGTCGATTGTAAATCTCGTTTGGGCTGGCAAGTTGCATGATTTGGCCCTCTTTCATGATGGCAATTCGATCAGCCAGTGTCATTGCCTCAATCTGGTCATGGGTGACATAGATCATGGTGTTATTAAGTTGTCCATGTAGCCTTTTAATCTCAACACGTAGGTCTGCACGCAATTTAGCATCGAGGTTGGATAGTGGCTCATCGAAGAGGAAAATATCCACATCACGCACAAGTGCACGACCAATTGCTACACGCTGGCGCTGGCCACCAGACAGTGCTGCTGGTTTGCGCTTAAGGAGTGGCTCGATTTGCAGGATACTTGCAGCACGTGCCACACGTTCTTTGATCTCAGCACGTGGTATGCGAGCATTACGTAAGCCAAAGGTTAGATTTCCTTCAACTGTCATTTGCGGATAAAGTGCATAGGACTGGAAGACCATACCAATGCCACGCTCAGATGGTTCAGCCCAAGTGACATTATTGCCACCAATAAATATTTGACCATCCGTCACTTCAAGAAGTCCAGCAATACAGTTGAGCAAGGTGGATTTCCCACAACCAGACGAGCCAAGTAAAACCAGAAATTCGCCTTTATGAACATCTAGGTTGAGTTGCTGTAAAACCTTTACATTACCGAACTGAAGGTCAAGATTTTTAATTTGTACAGAGTAATTTTCGACAGTGTTATTTCCTATAGTATGAGTTTCTATAGTGTTAGTTTCTACAGTTTGGGTCATAAATCATCAACCTTTCACGGCACCGGCTGCGATGCCACGAACGAACATTCTGCCAGATACGAAATAAATAGTTAGAGGAACAAGGCCAGTAATAATTGTAGCGGCCATATTAACATTGTATTCCACTACGCCTTGAGTTGAATTTACAATATTGTTGAGTGCGATGGTCATTGGGTACGCTCCAGGACCTGTAAAGACCAGACCAAAGAGATAATCATTCCAAATACCTGTGACCTGCAAAATGACAGCAACCATGTAAATTGGTAGTGACATTGGCAACATGACTCGGAAATAGATTCCCCAAAAGCCAGCACCATCAACTCGAGCTGCTTTAAATAGCTCTTCGGGAAGAGACGTAAAATAATTGCGAAAGAGTAAGGTAAGGATTGGCATACCAAAAATCGAGTGTACAATCACTAGGCCACTTAGCTCACCAAACAGACCCATTTCTCGTAACAAAATAACGAGAGGATAAAGCATGATTTGATAAGGAATGAATGCACCAAAAATCAATACAGTGAAAAATACATTAGCACCTTTAAAACGCCAGTTAGCAAGTGCATAACCATTCACTGAAGCAATAGCAATTGAAATGAGGACAGAGGGAATAGTAATCTTTACAGAGTTCCAAAAGCTTGTGCTCAATCCATTGCAAGTGAGTCCTGTGCAAGCCTCACTCCACGCCTTGACCCATGGTTCAAAAGTAATTTCCATTGGTGGCGTAAAGATATTTCCTAAGCGGATTTCAGGCATGCCTTTTAGTGAGGTAATAATCATCACATAAAGTGGGATAGCATAATATACAACAACAACAAATAGGGTTCCGTAGAGCATAATGTTTCGACGAGAAAAGACTCTTTTCGGTTTCGGACCACGTGGGCCTTCCATCTTAGATGTGCGTTCTGATATCAATTCTGATGTAGATATAGAGGTATCAGCCATGTTTCTTTCCTCCAAATTCCACTATTGCCCATGGGATGATAATTATCGCAACAGTCACAAGCATCATTGTCGAAGCAGCAAAGCCTTGACCAAGATTACCTGCTGCAAACATCATGTCATAAACATATTTTGCGGGTACTTCGGTAGATATGCCAGGTCCACCACCAGTTTGTGCGACAATCAAATCATAGAGTTTAACTATACCAGTCACTACTAGAACTAAAGTCGTTATGAAGACTGGGCGCATCATTGGAATAACGATAAATAGGTATGTCTTCCAAGTAGGAATACCATCGACCCTTGCTGCTTTCCATATCTCTTGGTCTATGCCACGCAAACCCGCGAGCATTAAAACCATCACTAGACCAGAGCCTTGCCAAAGTCCAGCTATAAGCACGCCATAAATAGCAATTTCAGGTGTATAAAGAGGATCAAAGCTAAAGTTTTGCCAACCAAGATCTCGAACAATGCGTTGAATTCCAAATTCAGGATTCAGAATCCACTGCCAAACCAAGCCTGTCACAACAAAGCTCAATGCATAGGGGTAAAGGATGACCGTTCGGATCGTGTCCTCAAAACGGATTTTCTGGTCGATTAGTGCAGCAAGTATGAAACCTATCAAGAATAGAAATATCAACATGCAAATGCCATAGATTGCTAAATTTTCAATCGATACTATCCAACGTTTTGTGTTCCACAGCCGTTCATATTGGTCAAGACCAACCCACTTTAATCGTGGCAGCAAACCTGACTTTGTAAAACTATAGACAACTGTCCAAACTGTACTACCAACAAAAACGAAGGCTGTCAGCATCATTGGAATTGCTGCGATTTTAGCAGGCATATTACGGAAGAGTTGGTTAGGACGCTTTGAAGCCATTCGCCTCTACTTTCTTAGA
>CALHRJ010000199.1 GCA_938038395.1 uncultured Deinococcales bacterium
AACTTGAAAAACAATTAGGTTTAGGAACGAGGTAAGCTAAATTATGTCAGATACAATTCCTGAAGGTGTTGTTACTGCCTTTGCACCTGATGAAGGTCAAAAAATTGTAACCATAGATCGTTTAAACAAATGGTACGGAGACTTCCATGTACTTAAAGATATTAATCTAAGTGTCAATAAAGGCGAAGTAGTTGTGGTTATTGGACCCTCTGGCTCAGGTAAATCAACACTTATTCGCTGTATCAACCGCTTAGAAGAACACCAAGAAGGCAAAATTGTTGTAGACGGTGTGCACCTTACAGATGACGTCCGCAACATCGACCAGGTACGCCGTTCAACAGGCATGGTGTTTCAGAGCTTCAACCTCTTCCCTCACCTGACTGTTATGGATAACATCACGCTTGCGCCTATTCGGGTTAAAGGTGTGAAGAAGTCCGAAGCAGAAGAACGTGCCATGTACTTCTTAGAGAAAGTAAAAATTCCTGAGCAAGCACAAAAGTTCCCAGGTCAACTTTCTGGTGGTCAGCAACAGCGTGTAGCAATCGCTAGATCTTTAACGATGCAACCAGAAGTTATGCTTTTTGATGAGCCTACCTCAGCACTTGATCCAGAAGTAATTGGTGAAGTACTTGAAGTTATGGTTGATCTTGCTAATGAAGGTATGACCATGATTGTAGTTACACATGAAATGGGCTTTGCTCGTGAAGTGGGTCACAGAGTTGTATTGATGGATGAGGGCGAAGTTGTTGAAGTAGGTACGCCTGAACACTTCTTTACCAATCCGCAAGAAGACCGTACCAAAGACTTCTTGTCGAAAATCCTTTAATACTATTGACCTAAGTGGTCGTAACTTGCTAAACTTCAAAGGCTAAAGTTCAAATACTTTAGCCTTTTTCTTTAAGGTACTACCTTACTTTTTGGAGGGGTGTCCGAGTGGCTTAAGGAGCACGCTTGGAAAGCGTGTGTGTGGGCAACTGCACCGAGAGTTCGAATCTCTCTCTCTCCGCCAAAATAGTGAAACCGAGACTCAAATGAGTCTCGGTTTTTTTGTGGGAACTTTTTGTCCACACTAATAGCTGTTTTGTCTTGCTAGCAATATTGAGTAAAGTCATGCTATCGTTCAGACATAATTTTTATACAACTTTAAAGCCCTTAATAACTAGCACACAAGCTAGAAAGTGTAGGTACACATAGCATGTCAGAAGCACCCAAAAGACGTAGGCAACGCAACAGCTCCAGAAAACCAACTATTGCATGGCTCGAGCAGCCCTTTCGCCTTCTTAAAAGCCCTATCAAACCTCTTGATTGGTTGCCTGAAGAAAAAATCGAAGCCATTCACAATGCATCTATGGATATTCTTGAAAATGTCGGTATGGCCTTTATGGATAAACAAGCTTTAGACCTTTGGGAACAAGCTGGCGCAGATGTGAACCACAAGACAGAACTTGTGAAGATAGACAGAGAACTCCTTTTAGAACTCGTAGCCAAGACACCTAGCAGCTTTACTTGGCATGCACGAAATCCAAAATACAATCTCACCATTGGTGATGGTCACATAAACTTTGTGCCAAACTCTGGCATGCCTTTTGCCAGCGATTTAGATAATGGTCGCAGAGACGCAACATCTAAAGACTACGAGAACTTTGTAAAACTTGCTCACACCATTCCTTACTTTCACTTTGCAGGTGGACTACTCGTTGAATCTCAAGATATTCCAGTATCCCTAAGGCACTTGCACCGAACACGGTCGATGGTTAATTTGACAGATAAAGCCATTAAGAATGTATCTCACGGCTATATAATTCCTGAGGATGTTGTAAAGATGCTCGAGCTAGTCTTTGGCTCTCCACTACCGATGGCTGTTACGGGTGGTGTTGTCAATGTTACAAGTCCACTACGCTTAGATGACCGCATGATTGGTGGCATGATTGCTTATGCAAGGCACAATCAAGCTACGATAGTTACGCCCTTCATCATGGCTGGAGCTACCAGTCCTATAACAATGGCAGCAGCTATAGCCCAACAAAATGCCGAAGCTCTGGGCGGGATTGCGCTCTGTCAGTTGGCTAGGGCAGGCTCACCTGCAATGTACGGTGGCTTTGCACAAAATATCGACATGCGAACAGGTAGTCCTTCTTTTGGTGCGCCAGAAGGTGCTTGGGGAACTTTGGTCGCAGCCCAACTTGCCAGAAGGTACAACGTACCCTTCAGAGCCAGTGGGAGCCTGACCAATAGCCAAGTTCCTGATGCTCAAGCAAGTCTTGAAGCAAACTGGTCTATGTGGCCCTGTATATTAGCGCAAACCAATATTGTCTATCATGCAGTAGGTTGGTTAGAAGGTGGCTTGGTCGCCTCCTTTGAAAAGTTCATCTTAGATACCGAAACAATAGGCATGATGTATCACTTTTTAGAGAGTTTTGAGATAGATACAGATTCACTGGCAGTACAATCTATTGCAGATGTCGGTATTGGGGGGCATCACCTAGATACAAAAATGACACAAGATAACTATAAATCTGCATTTTATGATCCTGTTATCTCTAGCAGACAAAACTTTGAACAGTGGGAAGAAAACGGTTCAAAAGACGCGTTACAACGTGCTAATAGTATTTACAAAGCTATTTTAGAACAATATGAACAACCACACTTGGATGACAGTATTAAAGAAGCCTTAGATGATTTTGTAGCGAGGCGTACTGAGGAACTTAAGGGGGTAAATCTCTATAGTTAAGCTATCGAATAATTATTCTAGCTACCAGAAGGAATAAAGTTATGAACTGGGAAATTCGCAATGTTCACATAGCAGATGCTCAGAGCATCACCGAGATTCTCAACCCAATTATAGAATCAGGACTGTATACAATTCTGGATAAGCCTTTCACAGTAGAAGCTGAAAAAGAGTTTATTGCGAATTTCCCAAAACGAGGCGTCTTTCATGTCGCAGTTAATCCCGATACACAAAAAATAGCAGGCTTACAAACAGTTGAACCTTTTGCGACTTATACGCAAGCATTTGACCATGTTGGCATTATAGGAACTTATGTAGATCAATCTGTTAGACGTCAAGGTGTCGCAGCTAGTTTATTTGATGCGACCTTTGAGGCTTTGCCTGCTCAAGACTATGAGAAAATCTTTGCTTATGTTCGGGGAGATAATCCGAATGCTTTAGCTACGTATTTAAAACATGGGTTTCGTATTATTGGTACTGCCCAGAATCATGCCAAAATTAATGGGACGTATGTTGATGAGATTCTTATTGAGAAATTTTTGTAAATTTAAAAAGTTGATTATTCACTACATACTAACGAATGCAAAAAACGAAAAACTCGTCAATTCTGCTAACCTACTTCTAGTGGTCTAGCTGGAAGGACATAAAAATGTCTAAAACACAATCTGATAACAACAATGACTTCATAAGTGACGGTGACTCTCAAAAAATCACAGTATCTATGCCTAAAGCATTGCTGTCTAAACTTGACTCTATTGTATCTTTTAAACAGAGAAGCCACTTTATCAACAAGGCAGTTAGTAAACAGATAGCCATCGTCAAACAAACGCAGGGTATTGAAGAAAGTGCTGGTATTTGGACAGATGAACATCATCCAGATATGCAAGACGATAAAGCAATTGACAAATGGCTTGAAGAGATTAGGCAAGACTGGCGTTAAAGTATTTCGCTTATTCATGCAATAAAGTTACAATAGCTAATCATGCCAAAAGAATTTAAAATAAAATGGGATATACCAAAGGAATATAATCCACGTAGTTTATTTCAAAAGCTGCCTTCACCAATAAGCTCAAATATGACTGAGATTTATAACTATCGTATCGATACTGATGGCTTCTATTTTATCGACCAAGGTGTATCAGAAGAACGTAGCTGTCAGGCATTAGGTCTATTTATCAACGAAGCACTCTCACATACATCTGAAGTCGTCATACAAAATATTTAATTGACTATACCC
>CALHRJ010000200.1 GCA_938038395.1 uncultured Deinococcales bacterium
AACATTAATAACAATCTTTTTTTAAAGCACAACTGAATATTCTAAATAATTGTATAAGTATTCAATATTTGTACTTGAAAACACTGTTTTTGACTACTTTGGTGCATAAGTATGTAGGAAATGATGAATACTTAAAGGTACCAATTCAACTTAACTGTGTACATTTGTGGATTTTACTAAGCTTTCTTAGTTTGTACACATTATTTTTGAATTTGATGTGTGGTATAGTACGTCTTGGAAGTAAAAAACAAACTCTGAGTGGTACGAAGTGTTTTCTATGCATTTATACACAGCAATTTGTATACACACCAAAGGCATTTTGGAAATATACCCCTAGTGGATATTCAGGAGTGTTTTGCCATTCAGACGAAAGGAAATATTCAGTTATGGCGAATAGTAACGATAAGGCCAAAAAGGGTGTAAGTAGACGTAATTTCCTAAAGGGAACTGCTGGTACAACTGCAGGACTTCTTTTAGGACACCAATTAGGGATGGGTGGAGTTCAGCAATTGGCTCGAGCTCAGGAATATGCACCATTAGGTAATTATCCTGTAACAGGCTCAGATGTTGTACTTGGTTTCAATGTTCCACAAACAGGTCCATATTCTGATGAAGGTGCTGACGAACTTCGTGCGTACCAACTAGCTGTCAAACACCTAAATGGTGAAGGTGACGGTGGCATGATGAACACCATGCAGCCATCATCACTAACAGGTGAAGGTATCCTAGGTAAAAGAGTAACTTTTGTTACTGGTGATACTGAAACTAACTCAGCTGCTTCACGTGACTCCGCACGTAGAATGATTGAGCGTGATAAAGCGATCATGATCAGTGGTGGCTCATCTTCAGGTGTGGCTATTGCGGTTCAAGGCTTATGCCAAGAAGCTAAAGTTATGTTCATGGCTGCGTTAACGCACTCAAATGACACAACAGGCTCAGATAGAAAGCGTTACGGCTTCAGATACTTCTTCAACACTGAGATGTCTGGTCGTGCTTTAGGTGGATTGCTTGCTAATGAGTATGGTGCTGATCGTCGTGCTTATCACTTAACCGCTGATTACACATGGGGCTGGTCACAGCTACGTTCCATGCAAGAATATACTGAGCAAGAAGGCTGGACAACAGAAAACAACATTCTGACTCCAATCACAACTAAAGATTTCAGCCCACAACTTACACAAGTTATGAACTCAGATGCGGACACCTTGGTTCTTAACTTCTATGGTCAGAACATGGTTGATTCTCTAACTCAGGCTGTAGATTTCGGTATGAGAGAGCGTACAGTTAATGGTAAAGATTTCCAAATTATTGTTCCTCTATACAGCCGCTTGATGGCTTCAGGTGCTAAAGATAACATCGAAGGTATCTTCGGTACGATGAATTGGAGCTACCAGCTTCAAGATGAAGGTTCTCAAGCCTTCACAAACTCATTTGTTGAAGAATATGGTCAACCACCTTCACAGGCTGCACATACATCATACGTTCAAACACTTCTTTATGCTGACGCATGTGAGCGTGCAGGTACTTTCTATCCACCAGAAGTCATTCGTGCACTCGAAGATCATAGTGTAAGTGGTATCGGACCAGGCGTTTGTGACTATCGTGGTTCTGATCACCAAGCTTTCCACGACGTACTAGTTGTGAAAGGTAAGCCTGAAAGTGAGCGAGCTGATGATAATGACTTACTTGAAATTGTTGAGCAAGTAGATAAGTCAGTACTTGTTTATGAAGATGGCGCAGTCGATCTCCCAGATAGACCAGGCGATCTTGGCGATTACGGTGATGAGGCTTAATTTCTAATATTTCTGCATGAAAAACTACCTGCTGTGGACATTTCTGCAGCAGGTAATTTTTGGCAAGAAGTATAAACATATTATGAATTTAGATCAAATTATTTTACAGTTGCTTACAAGTTTACAACTCGGAGCTGTTTTTGTCCTTGTTGCGCTTGGGCTTACATTGATTTTTGGCACACTTGGGATAGCAAACTTTGCCCATGGTGCTTTATACCTAATTGGTGCCTATGTAGGTCTTGTTATTTCTAACAGCATTGGTTGGCCTTGGGCACTCATTCTTGTGCCAGCAATCTTATTTTTAGTCGGAATTATTTTTGATAGAGTTCTCCTACAATTTTTTTATAAACGGGCGGTAACTGACCAGATATTGGTGACCTTCGGTTTGGCACTCATTGTCCAAGAGATAATGAGATGGATATTCGGTGGGACTACGCAATCATTTGATGTACCAAAATGGGCAAGACGAAGAATCAATTTAGGAGACTATATTCCTGGTGCTGAATCCATTTATTATCCACCAAGCAGGTTGATTATGATTGGTGTTGCAATTTTGGCAGTTGTTGCTCTCTTTGTATTGTTGCGCTATACCAAGTTTGGCTTGATGGTCAGGGCAGGTATGCGTGATCCAGAAATGGTACGTTACTTAGGTATAGACTCTACAAGATTGTTTACAATAGTTGTGGGTTTAGGCGCAATGTTTGCTGGACTTGCAGCAGTCATTAACGGTCCAGTATTCGGTATTGATCCTGGAGAAGGTATGCTCCGATTGGTGCCAGCTTTCTTGGTTGTTGTAATTGGTGGTATGGGTAGTATATCTGGTGCGGTAGTCGCTGGACTATTGCTTGGGTTTGCTACAACACTCACAACAGCGTCGCCATTTCCTCAATATTCTGAAGTTGTAGTTTACCTTATCGCTGTCGTTGTTCTAAGTATACGACCTCGCGGTCTATTTGGTATGAAAGGGGTTGGCTAATGGAATTTTTCAAAAGAGATAGTGATGCTCGTGAATGGGTAATCATGATTCTAGCTGGACTCTTTTTCGTATCCTTACAATGGTTTTTGCCACTGATTGGTGGCTATGCGGATCTTGCTAAGTTAATGCTTGTTTTTGCAATTCTAGTTTTAGGCTTTGACTTGTTTGTTGGCCTTACGGGCTATCTGTCATTTGGACACGCTATATTTTGGGGTTGTGGTGCTTACGCTGCTGGATTTGTTTTGGCACACCTAACGAGTAATGCACTGCTAGCTATATTGATAGCAGGAATTGTTGTTACCTTCATCGCCTTCTTAATAGGATTGATAACGCTAAGAAGACAAGGCATATATTTTTCAATTTTAACGTTGGCATTCGGAGAAATGTTTTTCTTCCTTGCGATTGCACCACTCACAAAGTGGACAAATGGTGATA
The DNA here is from genome assembly GCA_938038395.1 of uncultured Deinococcales bacterium. Classification (GTDB taxonomy): domain Bacteria; phylum Deinococcota; class Deinococci; order Deinococcales; family Trueperaceae; genus CALGZD01. Next base: position 3,205 of record CALHRJ010000200.1, read on the forward strand.
ACGGATATACTGGCGCTGAAGATGTACATATCAATATTTTTGGTTGGCCACTTGAGCACAATAACTTATATTACTTTCTAGTCTTTATGGCTATATTGTGTTTGTTTTTAGCAAGGCAGATTCGCCGTTCTCCCTATGGTCTCATGTTGCGTGCCATCAAATCTAACGAAACAAGATTAACTTATACAGGTATTGATATTTTCAAGTACAAGGTTATGGCATTTACAATTAGTGGTTTTTTTGGAGCTGTTGCAGGTGCCCTGTTTCTTATCCATGAAAAATTTGTTCCAGTGGAAAGTCTCAGATGGACTACCTCTGGAGAAGTTGTAATCATGGCGGTTATCGGTGGTATTGGAACATTGTTTGGACCAATGATAGGCGCTGGAATCGTGTTGTATCTGGAGAATGTACTTTCTGGTGAAACCGAACAGTGGTTGTTGATTCTTGGTGTAATCTTTATGTCTTTTGTTATATTCCTTCCTGGTGGCGTCATGGATTTACCAAGACGACTGATGAATATAGGTAAAGGAAACAAGAAAGACAAGCAGAATAGTCGGGGTAGTTGATGGCATTATTAGAGGTTAATAGTCTAAATAAAAGTTTTGGCGGTCTTCAAGCAGTTAATAATGCAAGCCTGACTGTAGAAGAGGGCAGAACACATGCAATTATTGGTCCTAATGGAGCAGGTAAGAGTACATTTCTAAATTTAGTTATCGGTAACTTAGAAGCGGATTCTGGAACAGTGACCTTTCTTGGAAGTAGTCTTTTAGGGTTACGACCACATGAGGTCAACCAAAAAGGCGTTGTTAGAGTTTTCCAAAGTCCACAAATTTATCCTGAAATGACACTTTTGGAAAATACTACTATCTCTGCTTTAGCAAAAAGAGATGGCACCTTTGTGATGAATTTTTTCCAACACCCTCGGCGCAGGAAAGAATGTGTAGCAACTGCTGAACAAGCTTTGGACAGTGTAAATCTGCTCCACTTAGCTGAAGAAGAAGCAATCAATTTATCTTATGGGGATAAAAGAAGGCTCGAGCTAGCCATTTGCCTGTCTCAAAAACCAAAGTTGTTATTGTTAGATGAGCCTACAGCAGGTATGTCGCAACAAGAAACACAGTCAACCATTGATCTTCTGAAAAAGCTTTCTAAAGATGAAGATATGACACAAGTTATCATTGAACACGATATGCATGTTGTCTTTAGTTTGGCAGAACACCTAACTGTGCTGCACCAAGGTACTGTCATTTCTGATGGTACACCAGAACAGGTAAAGAATGATCCTAAGGTGATTGAAGCTTACTTAGGAGGGGTGGAAGAATTATGAGCGAATCAAAACAGCCCTATTTTTCTTGTAAGAACATGCACGCTTACTACGGTGAGAGTTATATCCTTAAAGGTGTGGGTTTTGACTTACAGCAAAACGAGCTTCTGGCATTACTTGGTAAAAACGGTGCAGGTAAAACAACCACTTTAAGAAGTATTGCCAGAGCGGAACAGCCAACAGTTAGACAAGGTGAAATCTTTTTACAAGGTGAACCAATCCATAAATTGGCAACACATACTGCTGCACAGCGAGGTATTTCGCTTGTTCCAGAAGAGCGTAAAATTATTCCTGGTTTAACAGTTGAACAGAACCTACAGTTGGCACAGATTGCACCGCCAATGGGTTGGTCATTGGAACGGATTTACGATCTCTTTCCACGCTTAGCAGAACGTAAAACTCAGGAGGGCATAACGCTTTCTGGTGGTGAGCAACAAATGCTTGCGGTGGCAAGGGCTCTAGCTCGTGACTCATCTCTACTATTGTTGGATGAACCTTACGAAGGTCTAGCACCGTTAATTGTTAAAGATATAGAACGTGTTTTGATTAAGCTGAAAGAAGAAGGCTTGACCATTATACTTGTTGAACAAAATGCTATGGCTGCGCTTAAGGTTGCAGATAGAGCTGTGATTATCGATACTGGTGAAGTTGTATTTGATGGTTTACCGCAAGAATTACTTGATAACGAAGCTTTGCGTTTAGAGTATCTGTCTATCTAATTCTTTCCATATAGCATAAAAGTATAGCTGAAAATTTTGACGAAGGTAACTAGTTACCTTCGTCATTTTCATTTGTTGTTTTTACGCTTCTTATAGAAGTCCGAAAATATCGGTAATAAACAAATGAGCTAGAGCTGTCATTTGCTCAACCATATTCCGTAAGTTACTTAGGTATCTCCATAAGAATGACATCAGACTAAATTACGGATATAAACGGAATTGGTATAAAATAACCAGCTTGAAGCGTTTGGTGCTCAACCATATCTTGCTTCACAGTTAACTATTCAAATTTAAATGCATCCTGAAGTGGTAAGGGAATTAGGTATTAAATGACTTCCATAACATAGTCATCGGTTGCATCTTCTAATAAGTTTAAATCAACAAGATAGTCACCTCTGTGACCATATAAAGCTTTTGCATTCTTTAACTCTCCAAAAATCCGAGTCATTGTAACTCTAGAACTGCCTGTTAATTCTGCAAACTCGCTATGTGTGAGTGTTGTTGATAGGTGGACTAAGCCGTTTTTTTCTTGTTTTGTTCCAAAGCGTAGGGCTAAGCGTCCAAGCGTTCTTGTGAGACGTGCACCCACTGGTAATTCTGCATCATCTATAAATTCACGGTGTCTACGCATTTGCTTTGCAAGGGTGTTAACTAAATATTTTGAAAAAGCATTGTCAGCCATACACTGATAAGGGTCAATCGGAGTAACAATGCAATCCTCAATAGCAACAACTGTTTCAACATGTTTGGCGCCATTAATAGCGGCCGAACCTAGTAAGTCACCTGCTCCATAGATATCTGCGATTCTATTTTTTCCCATTGCGGTTGGAATGATTGCTTTAAGCATGCCTTGGTTAACGATATATAAGGTATTTGCTTGACGGCCTGCGCTGTATAAAGTTGCTTGTATACCAAGATTACGCCGTGGATGAGCAAGTTTCTGTGGAATCATGCCAATATTGGCTTTGTCAGAAATATCTTTTTTCTGGCGAATACTGTGTGTTTGATAAGACTGTGACTGTGAACCTAAATAGGTAGATATGGGTTGATTGTTTTCAGATAGCGTTATTTGTTTCATGTTTCTCCCTTTTTACTTCTTTGTTTTCGATAAATACCACCAATACTTATCGAAAAGGTTGTCTTAATTATCTTTGTTTTGCGTTACGCCAGCGTTATACGCATTTTGATACTTTAGTTAATCGGTAGTGTTGAAGCTTTCATAGATATAAGTTTATCCAGAAGGCGTTAAAATGGCGTTATACCTGGAAAGTGTTCAATAGAATGCATCGTAATCCCTTCTTATAAAGCTACCTAACTTTATAAGAAGAGTTTATAAAAGCGCTCTTAACAAGGTCTAAACAAGGAGGGTCTGATTGTTAATATTGGTCTGAAATCTGAAATATTGATTTACCAATGATGGTACTAAGGCATATAAAGTCAACCTCCTAAGCATAGTGTGCTTAAGAGGTTATTCTTGCGACTTCTATCTAGTAAGCTGGATAGGAGATTTTTTCAATAAGTTTTGTAATATTTATGCAGGGCTAGATAACTTTATACGTTTTGTTCGCCACCTTCTGGACCATAAAAGAAGACCCAGGTAGAAAAATCATCGCTAAAGTCAACAAATCGATGTTCTTTACCAGCAGGCACAAATAAGACTTCCCCGATCTCTACTTCTTGCAGTACACCATCATTAATAAAAGAACCACTGCCTGAAGCAATTACATATAGCTCGTCTTGGCTATGAGGGCTTTGTTTATCAACTTTGTTTGGTTTATATATTTCAATTGATAAACTACCATGTTTAAATAATTCTTGAAAAAGCCCCTCAGTTTTTGCTAAACCATTCAGTGCATTAGAAACAGTCAAACGCTTATCTATATTATCCATAGTGCTTTTCACCACCTTTAACCTTCTTAACGAATATACCTCTTTGCTGGACTGGTGTTGAGTACCAATACACAATTGGAAGTTAGATAAACTTCTCATTGCATATTTCTCTACTATTATCTAAGATTTTGTAAAAAGCTTAGATTGGTAATATAATTGGAGTCTGAAAATAATGCTAAACAACAAGCACAGCTTGCTAACTTGGGTCGTCCGTGTTCTTTGTGTTGTGATGTTTCTACTCGTTTTAAGTGGTTGTAGAATTACTGTTGATGCTGAACCAAGCCCCAATCCAAATCCTGTACCTGTTAATCCTATAGAACAGCTTTATAAACAAAATTTAAGGAAGTGGCAATTACAGAACTTTGAATCCTATGATTTTGTTTTTCAACGTATTTGTTTTTGTCCCAGAGAAATTACTCGTCCAGCTCGAGCTGTAGTTCAGGACGACAAAATTACAGGTTTGCGTTGGATAGAAACTTACGAAGAAGTGAGTGCCGATAAGCAAAATATTTTCTTGACTATTGACGCGATTTTTGACTTAATCAAATCTGCGATTGATAAAGATGCAGCAACTATTCAAGTTGATTATGATGCCAGCCTTGGATATCCAACAAAACTGTTTATTGATTATGATGAAGCTATTGCTGATGAAGAACTTAATATTCAAGCATCATTCCTAAAGACTGCACCAAATGGTGTGGAACCAATTCCTTCAAGTTGCGAGCCATACAGTACAAATAGCTATGAGTACGGTATTGCTTCGAATTCAGATAAACAGTTTGCAACGTTGCAAGTATTTTCTGAAAGTAATGGTACTGCAAAAGTTTGTGTCCGAAGTCAGCATACTAATGGATGTATTGAGGCAGTTGAAGTAAGCTCGAGCTTCGAAAAAGGTATGTTTAAACTCACTAAACAGATAGTGCCAATACAAACATTTATAGCTTGTGCCGCAGCTATTACACCTTACGCTCGACTTGTTGAGTTGGATGTTGTTGGGCTCGAGCCTGGAACATACCCTATCAACTACCATGTTTCAGAAAATGATACTAACCCAAGGATTCAGACATCTATTGAGCTTAGGTCTACTAGTAATTGAAAGCAAAACAGTAAGCGATGCATCACAACCAGGTTCTGCTTGGTGCTAAGTGTGAGGTGATAGGTACAAGATGCGAAGCACAGAGTTGATTGATAGTAATGGATAGAAGTCCGTTTTAAGGTGATTGCTTGTTGGCGAGCAAGACCTGATAGTACCGACGAGTAGTTAGTCAAAAAGGCGGCAGATTTGGCGAAAATTGGAACAAGATTTTACGGTTATAGAATTAAGGTGCAATCCTGAAGTTGGTCTATTACCTCAAAGTTAAACTAGGTAGTGTTGACAAATGACCGTTAAAAAGTCTTCTAATGAGTGATGAGGACAGTTAAACTAGAATCAAGCGTATGGAAAAAAGTGTTAAAAATTTTAG
>CALHRJ010000201.1 GCA_938038395.1 uncultured Deinococcales bacterium
TAGAATTGTTGTAGAAGCAAATCCAAACTATAAAGGCTATCGTCCTGCACGTTTGCAGCGCATCGAAGGTATTTACATGGCTCCTGCCACCTACTTCGCAGCCTTTGAAAACGGCGAGATTGACCGTGTACCGTACGAGTACTTAACGCCTGCTGATTTTACAATCATCGAAAACACTCCAGAGCTTATCGACAACTACTTTAGACACTTCGGCGACTTCCGCACTGATTATATTATGTTCGATACTTTAAATGCACCTTTTGATAATATAGATGTACGGAAAGCATTTGCTAAGGCACTCGATAGAGATGCAATTGTAAACAATGTTTATGGTGCAATCAAAGCTATGCCAGCAACTTCAATGCTTATGCCGGGTTATCCTGCTTCAGATACCGAAGGTGAACTCGTAGATTATCAAGCCTTCAATTGTGATGAAGCGAAAGCACACTTAGCAGATGCTGGCTATCCAGATGGTGATGGTTTCCCAGCTCAAGAAATGTGGCTTCGTGGTGAAGGCCCTGCAATGGCAGCTGTTTACCAAGCAACTGCTGCTTCAATCGCACAGTGCTTAAACATCGATATTCAAGTTTCTAACAAGGACGGTAAAGTCTACACCGACGCAATGAATGCTAAAGAACTTCAGCTTGGTGCAGTTTCTTACGGCATGGATTTCTTAGACCCGTCTAACCTCTTAGGTATTTGGGTATCAAGTGGTCGTCATGCTTGGGACAATGCTGAGTTCGACGCTATGGTTTCTGAAGCTAGTGCTCTCGTTGGCGATGACGAAACACGTACACAAATGTTTAGAGACGCTCAAGAAATTCTTGTCGATGATGTCGGTGGTGTGTTCATCGCTCACCGTTGGCAAGGCGATTTATTCCAGCCTTATGTACGTGGTGATAGTTTCAGAGTACCTGATTCAAACGGCGTAAGTGGTGTTCACTGGAGTAATGACTGGTTCTGGGGCGATGTTTATATTGGTGGAGATCAGTAAACTATCGTTTGAATAAATAGTCGAAACTATGTCATTCTGAATATAGTGAAACGAAATGAAGAATCTCTGCCGAATCTTAAAGATAAATCATACGCAGTTTGAACTATCAACAGAGATTCTTCGCTTCACTCAGAATGACATTTCCTAATTAATATTATTTTTCTTGTAAGGTAGGCTATGCCCACCAAGTGGAATCCAAATTCTAATGATTGATTCGCAAAAATAATAAAAGTGTTTAACATTCGTTTACATATTTTGCAAAAACAATTGGAATATTGAGGCACGAAATATGCTGGGCACAGCGCCACCCTACGTGTTTACTGTTCCACCAACACACAGATATTAAATAAGTATAGACTTTAGAAATACTAGGCACTAAATAATCTGTGAGTATTTAGACCTAAACATCTAGCCACTCACCACCTTGGGAGATTCATGCTTCGCTACATCTTGGGACGTATCCTTTCACTAATTTTTGTACTCTTTGCAGTCTCAATGATTGTTTTCTCAGTTATGCACGCTGTACCTGGTGGTCCCTTTGATGAAACTGAAGGAAGGCTCCCCCCTGCTGCAAAAGCAAACATCATGAAGAAGTATGGGTTAGACAAGCCTGTCTATCAGCAATACATCAACTACATGAGTCACGCCTTGCGCTTCGACTTTGGTATTCCCTACCAACAACCACACACCACTGTTGCAAAGCTCATCAAAAAGACTTGGGGCATAACACTTCAAGTTGGTCTTATGACGCTTCTGCTAGCCTTTAGTGTGGGCATAACGGCTGGTATGGTGGCAGCCTACAATCAAAATTCATGGATAGATAATTTAGTCACTTTTACCACAACGCTTGGCTTTACTGTGCCAAATTTTGTAATTGCTATGTGGTTTATTTTGTTCTTTGCCGTGGGGAGTCAATGGCTACCCATGGGTGGTTGGAGTGGGAGAAATGCGTCTTGTCTCGTCGGAACTTACTTTTGTACTGATTGGATTTTACCTGTCATTGCGTACGCACTCGCACCTATGGCAGTTGTTGCACGATACACAAGAGCGAGTATTGTAGATGTGAAACGTGCGGACTATGTTAGAACAGCCAGGGCCAAAGGTGTGAGTGAACGTGTAGTCATGAGCAAGCATGTTTTTCGCAACGCTCAAATCCCAATGGTCACAGCACTAGGCACTGAAATACCAAACTTAATTACAGGTAGTATATTTATTGAATCTATTTTTCGTATCAATGGTTTAGGAAAGTTTTTTGTTACCAGTACTCTAAACCGAGATTACCCCATGATTATGGCAACCTTTTTATTGATTGCTTTACTTTGGGGTATCACCTATTTACTTACCGATATTGCATACACCCTGATTGACCCACGCGTGCGCCTTGGTGGCGCGAAAGAAGCTTGAAGTAACTATGCTAAATTCCAAACGCATAGATAAGTTAGAAAAAGCCTTAAGCGACCCAAACATAATCAGAGGCAGAAGTTTTTGGCAAGATGCCCGTAAACGCTTTTTTCGGAACCGTTTGGCAGTCTTTGGTTTAGTCATTGTATCTACGATTGTTTTTTTAGCTATTTTTGCAGATGTATTATCGCCTTTTGAATATGATTATGCCTATTTTGATAGAGTATTAAAAAAGCCTTTTGAACATCCAGAACATCCCTTAGGTACCGACGAAGTTGGTAGAGATTATTTAACCCGTCTCATTCATGGTGCCAGAACTTCTTTGATAGTTGCACTTGCAGTACAAGGCATCGCAGTTATAGTGGGAGTACCGCTAGGTGTAATGGCAGGCTACTTTGGTGGCAAGATTGATTTTGTATTTTCACGCATTATAGAAGTTATGACTGCTTTTCCATCACTACTATTTGCCATTCTTATTATTTCGGTTTTAGGGGGTGGGCTTCGGACTATTATTGTTGCGTTGAGTATTACCAGTTGGATTGGGGTTAGCAGGTTAGCTCGAGCCCAAATCCTAGCCCTGCGCGAACAAGATTATGTCCTTGCAGCCAAAGCCCTTGGTGTAGGTCAGTGGCAAATCATGATGAAACATTTGCTACCTAACGCTCTTACCCCTATTTTAGTAGCAGTAAGCTTTGGTATACCCGCAGCAATTTTTGCAGAAGCAGGTTTAAGTTTTTTAGGTTTAGGCGTAAATGATCCTATTGCTAGTTGGGGCAAGATGGTTGGCGTTAGCAACGCCTATGTACGTGTTTACTGGCATTTGGCAGTATTTCCCACCCTTGCCATTGCATTAACCATGCTTGGATTCACTTTTTTGGGTGATGGTTTACAAGATGCGCTAGATCCAAAACAAGATGAATCATAGTATATTATCGCTTTTTAAAATACTTAGAACAGCATCAAAAAAGACCTTTGGGTTATCATGAAAAAATATTTTAGGAGAACCTTATGAAAGCTATCATGGTAATGTTCGACTCACTAAATAAACACATGCTCCCTTCTTACGGCTGCGATTGGACGCATGCCCCTAACTTTGCACGTTTAGCTGAAAAAACCGTTCAGTTTAACAAAAGCTATATTGGCTCGATGCCTTGTATGCCAGCTCGACGTGAGCTCCATACAGGTCGCTATAATTTCCTACACAGAAGTTGGGGACCCATCGAACCCTTTGATGATTCCATGCCACAATTATTAGCAGAAAATGGCGTTTATAGTCATCTTATTACGGACCATCAACACTACTTTGAAGATGGTTCAGGTGGTACCTATCATAACCGTTATAGTAGCTGGGAGTTTGTGCGTGGGCAAGAGGGTGACTTCTGGAAAGCACATGTTGAGCCTGAAAATATTCCAGAAAAAACAGTTGCAGAAGATAATCACCACCCTAGAACGTGGCCACAAGACTGGATTAACCGTAGCTACATGGATACGCCTGAAAAGCAATCGCAACATCAAGTTTTTAGTTTAGGTTTAGAGTTTTTAGAAACCAATAAAGATGCTGATAACTGGTTCTTACAACTTGAAACCTTTGACCCACACGAGCCTTTCTTTAGTCACCAAAGTTATAAAGACCTTTACCCGCATGACTATACAGGTCCACATTTTGACTGGCCACCTTATGCCAAAATTAGTGAGCCACCTGAACAGGTTGAGCATGGGCGTTTGGAATACGCAGCTCTTTTAAGTTTTTGTGACGCACAACTTGGGCGCATTTTAGACAAGATGGACGAGGAAAACATGTGGGAAAATACCATGTTAATCGTCTGTACAGACCATGGCTATTTGCTTGGTGAACACGACTGGTGGGCAAAAAATAAAATGCCTTGGTATGACTATCTTGCCAATACACCTTTTTTTGCGTGGGATCCACGCTGTGGTAAAAAGGGTGAAACTAGGGAAAGTTTAGTGCAACTCATTGATGTGCCAGCAACGCTGCTCGAGCTCTTCAACATCCCCCTACCAAAAGACATGCAAGGCAAGCCACTCAAAGACACTATAGCCAATGACACACCAGTTCATGACACAGTACTCTTCGGCGCATTTGGCGCTTATGTGAATTGTACCGATGGAAAGTACGTCTATATGCGCGCACCAGACGAAAATACTGAACTCTATGAATATACCCTTATGCCCACCCACCTAAGATCACTTTTTAGTGTTGAAGAGTTACAAAATACAGTTATGGCACCAGCTTTTGACTTTACCAAAGGCTGTCCTGTCATGAAAATAGCAGGCGGCATTTGGGGTGGCGCAAAAAAATTTGAGACTTTACTCTTTGATGTTCAGGAAGATCCAGGTCAGGAAAGTCCATTAAGTGATTCATCAATAGAAGATTCTATGATTGAAAAAATGAAAAGCTTAATGGAGCAAACTAATGCTCCAAAAGAACTATATAAACGCCTAAACATTTAGAAGACATTTAGTAAAGAAGTAACACCCAAAGAAAGGATTTATTCGCTCATATGAAGCAACTACCACACGCTGAATTACTCCAACTCAAACGCTGGAACACACCAACCATCTACAATGGCTGGGAACAAATTACCAAACATGATGTTGCAAGAAGCTGTTTTAACCTTGAAGAAACAAAAGACTTCATGCCCCAAATGGGTCCCATGGTTGGTTACGCAGTCACAATTGTTATAGAACCATCGAACTCAAAACACAAAGAAAATAGTAGTGCAGGTCAGGAATACCTCCACTACATTGCAAGTATTCCTGGACCAAAGGTTGTGGTTGTTCAGGATTTAGATAAGCCTATGGTACTTGGTTCAATGTGGGGTGAAGTCAATAGCAACAGACACAGAGCTTTAGGCTGTGTTGGTACAATTACTGATGGTGCCATACGTGACGTTGACGAAATGACCAATGCAGGATTCAAAGCACTTGCCAGACGATTATGTGTTGGTCATGCATATGCGACACCCGTAAGCTGGAACTGCGAAGTGGAAGTTTTTGGAACGATAGTCCAACCTGGTCAGCTGATTCACGCAGACAAACATGGCTTTATGGTTATTCCACCAGAAGATGAAGCACAGCTTTTAGAAGCTTCAGTTTTTATGGACCAGAATGAAACCAATACGGTTATACCAGCAGCTAGAAACACTTATGGAAAAACTAGTGAAGAAATTCTTCTTGCATTAAGCGAGGCTGGCAAAGCCTTTTCTGAAGCAGTAATCGGTAAATTCGGCAAGAAAGGCGAATGGTAATCAAAGTAGCTAGCATCTACACTTACATAGTCCATAGTTGTGTAGGATTATTTGGCCGTCAAACTACCCAAATTACCGCCAAGGAAGACCTATACGACGCCCCAAACGCATGTGTCTAAGTAAAGGTCGTCGGTTATCTGTTTTACTTTCCTTAACTCTAAGGAGTAACAGTATAGAACTTAAACGTATGAATCCAGCACAAACAAAAATACTATGATAGCCATTCCAATTCTCGAAACTAAATTGGTTTAAAAAGGAATAAATAGGTCCAGCGAGCGCACCACCTATGAACCCCATCAAACCTGTAGTAAAACTAAACATAGCAATATAACTAAGGCGTTTGTCTTTAGGGGCACTTACAAGCGCAAGGTTAAAGAGTGCTGGACCACCTGCGCCCCAAGCGATGGCATCTACAACTGCACTCAACCACAAATAGTTCAGGTTATCTCTAATATCTGCCAATATCCAAAGTGTGGGAAAGCCTATTCCCATAAAAATTAAAGCTATGACCATTACCGTACGGTTGCCAATTCTGTCTGCAACGCGTCCCCATAAATCAGTGGTAATCAAACCAGTTGTAGCCGCAATTGCTGCCCAAATAGCAAGCTGAGAATAGCTTAGCTGTAATTCTTGTAAAAAATAGACCATGATAAGCGCAGCTGACAGAAAAATACCAATGTGAAAATAGCCAGCAAACACCAAGAATTTTCGGAAGTTAGGTTCTCTAAAAGGCAAACTAAAGACTTTACGTAAGGCAAGCTGTTCTTTTACCTTTGGTGGGTCAAAGTGAAAGAACAGTAGTGCTGCTGAACAAATGCCAACAAGAACCGCGAAACCTAAAACTAGTTGGAAACTCAGCGGTGCTTGCGCCCAATCCAAGAACCTGCCAACGCCAAGGTTTGCAAGCATACCAATAACACCAATGATGCCCATGCGACGACCAAAATATCGACCTCGACGTTTTTCAGAAACGATGTCACCCATCCAGTCAGACCAAATGGTTGCTACAGAGGCTTGAAAGAGGCTCGAGCCTCCCACAACTAACAACAAAAACCACGGCATAACAGTTGGGTTCACACCAAGTTGAGGTGCAAAAGCAGCCAACAACCACAACGAGCGACCAATTAAAACAATCAAAGCAGCAATTATACGACGTTGCGTTAAGCCACTTGCATACCAAGCAGCCAAAGGACTAAAGAGTTGTGAAAGTAACGGAACACTAGCAACTAGCGCAATCTGTGAAGGTGTTGCACCGTAGTGAAGCATATAGCCCACCAACACACTACCTGTTGTCCACAAGAAGAAAATCTGGGTGAGGCCTCCCTCAAGCACAGATATTTTAAGTGTTTGTTCTAAACTAAAGGTTTTCATATCTAGACGCTTGCCAATACATTTTTTCAGAATTAGGGTAAACCAAAATTTTCATTCAGCGAGTTTAAGTCAACTACCTAAACTAAGATAGACTTCATTGACCCATTTGTGATTATGGTGAATCAAAATGTACTAATCCTGATTCATTGTTTTTTAACTCAGCGAGCAAATAAAATAAGCTACTGTAGAAAATTTGTAATCTATTTTGAGACGCAGCAGCTAATTACATATCCATTCCACAATCGGAACATCTCAATTTATATTGAGAACAATTTTTAATCCCACAGCTAAATCTTAAGGTATAATTACCCATATAATTAAGCAACGTATTTCCAATATTAATACAGCATCCTTTATTTATAGTCACTTATATTCTGAAGCCTCAAGGAAAGGTTAGTTATGAATAACCCGAATCAACAGCCAAACATACTGTTTATCATGTCAGATGATCACGCTTCGCACGCTATGAGTTGCTATGGTAGCAAAATCAACAAAACACCCAACCTTGATCGCATTGCCATTAATGGAATGCGCTTTGACAATTGCTTCTGCACAAACTCGATTTGCACACCTAGTCGAGCGGCCATTTTAACAGGAACCTATAATCACATAAATGAAGTCACAACCTTAGACACTCACATGGATAATCGCTTGCAAACCTTCCCAAAACTGCTACAAGAAAATGGTTATCAAACAGGTATGTTTGGAAAATGGCATTTGGGTCAAGGTCCTAACCATTGCCCCACAGGTTTTGATGATTGGGCTGTACTACCAGGTCAAGGCTTGTACCACAACCCTGATTTCATTTTTAAAGATGACACTGTTCCAGGTGGTAGACGCGAAACGGTAAGAGGCTACGTCACTGACCTAATTACAGACTTCAGTCTAGATTGGCTTAAGAATCGTGACACCAACAAACCATTTTGTTTGATGTACCACCATAAAGCACCTCACCGTGAATGGGAACCTGACGAAAAACATGCACACATGTATTTAAACGAAGACATTCCAGAACCAGTAACCCTTTATGATGATTACACAAATCGTGCGTCCGCAGCAAAAGCAGCAGAAATGCGTGTTGGTGTTCATATGCGCACAACCGACCTAAAGGTAGAAATCAATCATGAGATTCCAGAAATGGAACTGCGTAAATGGGCCTATCAACGGTATATTAAAGACTACTTAAGAGTAGTTGCAAGTATCGATGACAACGTAGGACGTGTTTTGGATTATCTGGAAGAAGCGGGTTTAAGTGAAAATACACTTATTATATATACTTCTGACCAAGGTTTCTTTTTAGGTGACCACGGCTGGTATGACAAACGCTTCATGTACGAAGAATCTTTACGCATGCCATTTATTGTTAGTTACCCAAAAGAGATTAAAGCAGGTAGCGTGAACAAAGATATGATTCTAAATGTTGACTTTGCACCCCTCTTTTTAGACCTTGCTGGTGTACCTATTCCTGAAACGATGCAAGGCCACAGCATCCGCCCGCTTCTTAAACAAAACACACCTGAAGATTGGCGAGATGCCATGTACTACCGCTACTGGATGCATAAAAGCCATCACAATGTTTATGCCCACTACGGTTTAAGAACGCACAAATATAAATTAATATATTACTATGCAGACGCTTTAGGACAAGCAGGTGCAATTGATGAAACATACGAACCTGAGTGGGAACTCTTTGATTTAGAGACTGATCCGCATGAACTCAACAATATCTACCATGACATTCAGTATGCAGATGTTGTTAAAGGTTTAACAGATCGTCTTCACTACATGCAAAAAGATGTTGGTGATGAGCGCTATTACAAAGATGTTGCCTAAACAATATTACATTCAAATGTCTGGTACACCTGGTTCAGGTAAGACCACATTAGCAACTGCTTTGTCAAAAGAACTTAATGCGGTCATTATCGACCACGATATAACTAAAACAGCACTTCTTATATCTGATATACCAACAGACATTGCTGGTAAAGCCTCCTAAAATGTACTTTATGCACTTGTACCACATTTGCTGCGGCAGGGACACAGTGTAATATTTGATAGCCCATGTTTGTACGACAACATTCTTATACAAGGTCAAGCATTTGCTAAAGAAGCAGGCGCAAAATACCGATACATCGAGTGTCAAGTTAAAGATTTTAAAGAACTAGATAGACGATTAAGAATTAGGGAAAGTTCAATTAGTCAGGTATCTATAAGCCCGCTTCAGTAGGTTCGGGCAAAGGAGGTAATGTAGAAAAGCTATTTATAGATTGGCAAGCTAACATGAAACGTCCGCCTAACTACCTTTTACTAGACATGTTACAGGACTTCAATCTAAACGTAGACACAGCAATGGATTATGTCTCTTCAGGAAAAGTAGTACTGTAAATAAGACTTAATAAATAAGCTTTGCCTATGTAGCCCACAAATTACTACCAGGCTTTTCCGCAAAAGTCTCAATAAATTCAAGTTCTGTTTGACTAAATTTTAAGTTACTAATTGTTGCAACATTATTTTCCAGCTGCGCTACACTGCTAGCACCAATTAAAGCAGTTGTGATTCGCTCATCTTTTAAAACCCAAGCCAATGCCATTTGCGCCAGACTTTGACCACGTTTAGCTGCAATATCGTTAAGTCTAGAAATGCGTTGCAAATTTTTTTCTGTTAGATACTCTTTCTTAAAACTTCCACCTTTTAGCGCTCGCGACCCTTCAGGAATACCATTAAGATATTTATCCGTAAGCATTCCTTGTCCAAGTGGTGAAAAAGGAATACAACCCACACCTTCTGCGCCAAGCGTATCTAACAAATCTGGTTCAATCCAACGATTGAATATAGAATAGCTAGGTTGATGAATAAGTAAAGGTACGCCCAATGACTTTAGAATATCGATTGCTGTTTTCGTGTGTTCCGCTGTGTAGTTAGAAATACCAACATAAAGTGCTTTACCTTGTTGTACTGCGCTAGCGAGGGCACCCATTGTTTCTTCTAACGGTGTGTCAGGGTCGAATCGATGTGAGTAAAATATGTCTACATAGTCCAAATTCATTCGTTTTAAGCTTTGGTCAAGACTAGCCAGTAAGTATTTTCGAGAACCAAAATTACCATAGGGTCCAGCCCACATATCATAACCTGCTTTAGTAGAAATTATAAGTTCATCTCTATATGGCAAAAAGTCTTGCTTAAAAATTCTGCCAAAGTTTTCTTCGGCTGAACCATAAGGCGGTCCATAATTATTGGCTAAGTCAAAATGGGTTATACCTAAATCAAAAGCTCTTCGAAGGATTGCTCTGCCGTTTTCTAGTACATCATCTCCACCAAAGTTTTGCCACAATCCTAACGAAATTAGAGGTAGTTTCAGTCCACTTTTTCCACAACGTCTGTAAGTCATCGTGTCATAACGTGTAGGTTCTGCTAGGAACATAATATCTCCATAAATGTATTAAATTATTGAATCGAATAAAATCAGTTCAGAAAGTAATATATTATCATATTCCTTTTGACGTTTGTTGATAAGCTTGCAACTAAAATCACAACTATTATAAATCTGCATACCTAGTTTATCTAAACAATAAGCCGCAAGAATCATATCCATAATCTCTTAATCAATACCCTAGTTATAGTTATCTTTCATCTTTTTTAGGCTACAACGGTGTATACTAATACCGTAGGAATAACAGGTTATTTTCTTAGTTTTTAGAAACTTATTAGGGAGAGCGCTATCTATGAAACTCGCAGTATTCACTGTCATGTTACCTGATCTCAATCCTGAAGAAGCAGTAAAAGACATAAAATCCGCTGGATATGAAGGTGTGGAATGGCGAGTTACTAACGTGCCTGACAGTGTTAAGGGAGATACGCCTTCTTTTTGGGGTAATAATTTCTGCACCTTTGCCCCTACAGTAGAAGATGCCCAGCGAGCAAAGACCTTAAGTGATCAAGCAGGCTTAGTTATACCTAATATTGGCACCTATATTAGTATCGGTGAACTTGAAAAAGTTAAGCAAGCCATCAGCTTTGCTAATACAGTAGGTAGTCCACACTTTCGAGTAGGCTTTGGTAATTTTGAGGGGAATTATACCCAACACTTTGAAGCTGCAAAATCATTCCTTGCAGATGTTATTAGCTTGGCAAAAGATGTAAATGTGAAACCACTTGTTGAAATCCATCACAAAACTATCGTGCCAAGTGGAGCACTTGCACATAGGCTTGTTTCAAACTTTTCGCCTACAGAAGTTGGCATAATTCACGATGCAGGTAATATGGTATTTGAGGGTTTTGAAGACTACAGAATTGGGCTCGAGCTATTAGGCGATTACCTAAGCGAAGTACATATTAAGAATGCAGCCTACAACACCACAGAAAAGGTCTGGCAAGCACAATGGTCTCCCCTACATACGGGCGTAGTTGATTTTAACGCACTCTTCACAGCCCTGAAAACTATTAACTTTACTGGCTGGTTTGCTATGGAAGATTTCAGCCAAACTTTACCATCAAAAGAAGCCTTACACGCTAACGCAAGATTTATTCGAGATGTTTGGGAGAATGCTTAATGTCGGATTGCATCACAGTTGGCATTGCTGGTCTTGGACGAAGTGGTTGGTCCATGCACGCAGAGTCACTCGCTCAACTACCAGAGCAATACAAAGTTGCTGCTGTGATGGACCTGAGTGAAGAAAGACGTCTAGAGGCAAAGCATAAATTTGCTTGCGAAACCTATACATCATTTGAAGCCCTAGCTAACTCAGATGTCGAGCTCTTAGTTGTGGCAACACCAAGTCAGTTTCATACAGACCATACTGTAAGTGCTCTACAGGCTGGAAAACATGTCATGGTAGAAAAGCCTTTGGCTGCTACAGTTGATGACGTTGACACAATGATTACTGCTGCGAAAGCTGCCAATAAACTCTTAACTGTCAACCAAAACTACCGCTACCACACTGATTTTAGAACCATGAGTGAGGTTATGGCTTCAGGCAAGCTTGGTGAGATTGTACAAATACGCATTGCTATACATCAGTTTTCACGCCGTTGGGATTGGCAAACACTGCGTGAAAATAATGGTGGAATTGGCACCAATCATGGTGCACACTACCTTGATTGGTTGCTCCTACATTTTAAGGACGAGGACCCAGAAGTGTTTTGCCATTTAGTAGATACGCCACTCTATGCTGGTGACGCAGATTCACATGCTAAGTTAATCATTCGACCTAAAGATGGTCCGCTAATTGATATCGAACTTAGTCACTGCAACGCCTATCCACAAGATAGATACTTAATTATGGGTACCCAAGGAACCTTGACTGGTAATCAGGAAACTATGCGCTGGAAGTACTTTGTGCCTGAGAACGAGGTTGCGCTCGAGCTAGACCTAAACCCTACACATGACCGTAGCTATAACAGTGAAGCACTCTCTTTTACTGAAGAAAGTGTCACCTTAGACAATACCTTTAATGACGATATGCTTTTACTTTATCAAGACTTGTATAAATCTATCCGTTTTGGCGAAGCTCTAAGCATAACTGCTGAAAGCGTTCGTAGACAAATCCATATCTTTGACAAGTGTAGAAAATCCGCGGGGTGGTTATAGAAATAGTTGTAACTGAATCCTCTAATACTAGATAGTTAGCACCTAATATAACGAACTCATGACATCACTATCCCTATAAGGAGAATACGTTCCATTCAACTTTCGTTACTAGCAAATTTGTCTTAACAGAAAAGAGTTGACATTATGCATAAGTCTGGTTCAAAAAGAAGAGTTACCCAATCTGATGTTGCCCAACTTGCGGGTGTATCTCAAGCCATGGTTTCTTACGTCATTAACAATAGTCCATTGTCCATACCCGAAGAAACACGGCAACGCATCAAAAGTGCGATGACTTCTCTTGGCTATAAACCCAATATTACGGCCCAAAAATTACGAACTGCTAAAACTACAACCATAGCAGGTATCATCCCTGACATAACCAATCCTTTTTATTCTATTTTTGAACGTGGCATTCAAGATATTGTAGATAAAGAAAATTATGATTTTATTATCTATAATACGAACGGTGAAGCGGAAAAAGAGCAAAAGGTTCTTAATTCACTCCTGCAAGGTCGTGTAGATGGTGTCGTTGGCGTTTTCTTTCATCTTACTGCTAAGGATTTACTCCCCTTACTTGAAAGAGCGGTTGCAGTAGTCAGACTTGAAGCTATGTCTAAAAAAGCAGGCGACTTGCCTTTAGACAATATCTATATTGACAATATCAAAGCTTCAAAAACAGCAGTGAACCATTTGATTCAAAAAGGACATTCTAAGATTGGCTTTTTAGCAAGTAAAAAAGGTCCATCTGGTTTTCGAATCCAAGGCTATAAATTGGCACTACTAAACAACAACATCCAGCCAACTGAAGAATTGATTTCTTCAGGAAGTAATAACGAAGACGGTGGCTACAGTGCCATGCAAAGGCTTCTTAAGCTACCTTCTCCCCCAACCGCAATTTTTGCCACCAACGATCTCATGGCGATGGGGGCAATAGTTGCTATTCGAGAAGCAGGTTTAAAGGTTCCAGAAGAAATCGCCGTAGTTGGCTTTGACGATATTCCTTCTGCAAAACTACTTACACCTGCGTTAAGTAGTGTTACCCAACAACAACGCCAAATGGGTCAACGTGCAGCTCAAATACTTTTTGAACGCTTAAACGGTGAAGTACCCAATCAAGGTAGAAGTATAGAAATGCCTTACAAACTTATTATTCGTGAATCAAGTTAGCATTTTTACAAACAGATAAACGGACCCCACAGCAAACCGAAGGGGTATCAACAAAGAAATCTTGTCTGGCAAGCCATACGCCGATTCTTTTTCTTTCGAGGCAGGCCTCGGGGAATCCATCATCCCTGTTCATTATTAATTTCATATCCACCAAGTCAATATGTTACAACTATTGCGAAGGAGTATAGGTTTATAAATAACATTATAAACCACAGTACTAATTACAAGTTCTCAATCACATTTTAACCCAAAATTCGGGTATACTATATCGTAAATAAATTGCTCAAAAAATTTACTTTCCTAAAGAGTTCTTGAGG
>CALHRJ010000202.1 GCA_938038395.1 uncultured Deinococcales bacterium
GGTGTAGATGTAGTTATAACCAACGTAAGTGATTCACCAGATGTCTACGAGGTTGTTTATGGTGAAAATGGTGCAGCACATAACATGAAAGAAGGCAGTGTACTGATTGATATGAGTACTATCAGTCCACAAGTTACCAAAGAAATTGCTGCTAAGCTTGCTGAGGAGGGTGGTGAAATGCTGGATGCACCTGTGTCTGGTGGTAGCGAAGGCGCACAAAAAGGTACCTTGAGCATCATGGTAGGTGGTAAGAAAGAAATCTTAGATAAAATGATGCCTGTGCTTGAAGTCATGGGTAGTACTATTACCTATGTTGGTGAAAATGGTGCAGGGCAAGTGACTAAGGCGATCAATCAAATCATTATTGCAGGGAATTATATAGCTGCTGCTGAAGGCATGGCACTTGGTTTGGCTTCTGGAATTGATGTTGAAGCAGCGTTACAAGCAGTTTCTGGTGGTGCTGCTGGTTCTTGGGTGTTAACGAATCGTGGCATGAATATGATTAAGGGTGAGTACCCGCTCGGCTTCCGTACACGCTTACACTTAAAGGATTTAGGAATTGGGCTGGAGGCTGCTAAAGATGCTGGTGTACCTGTTACAGTAGCAGCGCATGTAGCACAGTTAGAGGCTGCGCTGGTAAAGCGTGGCTATGGCGAAGAGGATGTTTCTAATATTGCTCGAGCTGTGCGTGAGGCTTCCGGGATTGACTCCTAATAATCATATCGGATTCTGAGAATACTATAGTATTAGGGGTTATCGTTTTTGATTTTTGCGCAAGTTCCTGATTTTATAGTCAGGGTGTTAAAGACACTCATTGAAATTCTCAATTCTATTTTAACCACAACAAATATTAGTATGTATAGTATTAAACCCTCTAGTGTATTAATGCTATACATATTCCATATAGGATTAAGTCTTAGCTAACGTACAATGTCTAGCTGTTTTATAACCTGTAAGTACTCTCCATTAACCTCAATTAATCCAACAATTCGATAGTATCCTAAACGCAGTGCTTTACCATCCCATGCTCTTCCATGCCAGAAAATATCAAAATCTATTTATTCTTTTGCCAACAGCGTTGTAACAACTTCATCAGATATACCACCTAAATGTAATGTTCCGAACCCAGCTGAGTGTTGCCACAGAACTTCACCATTAGCTGTAGTTACAAGTACATCATAATTAGGCATGAAGGCTTGAGCTTCAAAACTTATCTGTTCACCACAAATATTTTTTAGTGAAAGTGTAAGTACTTTCCATCGTTTTCGAGTTTTGATTTCTGGAGAATCTAAAACAGCTTCTAAACAATCAACAGAATGATGGTTAGCTTCAAAAAATGTAGTTGTTGGTTTATCCCCTATTGTTGGATCAAATTTTATATAAGTGGAATAGGATAAGAAAGACAGGATGATTAGTGACAGCAATGCTATTGCTGAAATATTCATAAATAGGGAGAGTAAGCTCTTAGCCATATTTAGGTTCTACAGAGAAACCTTTTATGACTAGATGAAGCTTAGAGTTCACCGTTTAGAGCAGTTGCACGTAAGTGCTCGAGCAGCTCTAAATCATCATAGCGACTTGGTGCTAATGCTTGTGCATAACCAGGCAAGTCTTTCCCAAGAACATGCTGCGCCACAAGTTCCCCAGCGCCACAACATGCCATCGTGCCGAAACCAGACAGTGCGCCCAAAACAAAAGCGCCTTTGGTTTTCATAGGCCCAATCAAAGGCATATTTTCTTCAGTCTTTGTGTAATAACCACCATAGTGTAAAATTGGTTTTGGTAACTTGCCAATGTAGCGCTCTAGTTCAGGAATAAAACGACTTGCACCTCGAATAACCAAATCAGGAAATTCTTCCAAACTGTGTTTATCCCACTGAGGTTCTTCGCTTTCTTGGTTAAAGGCCCAACCGAGCTTAACCAATATAGAACCCAATCCACCTTCTGGTTTTATGTGCAATCCACCTTGGAAGTTATCTAAAAACCAGTCATAGCTAGGTTCATCTGCAAGCAGTGCTTTATCTTCTTCGCTCCAGTTTAGTTCTTGCTCATCTATGTAAATGGTGAAAGGCATCTTTCTATCTAAAACTTGTTCGTGATCTCTAAAAGCTATTTTTTGTTGAAAGACATTTTTTATGGCAAGCGTTTCACCAAGCATGGCAGCTATTTCGTTTACAAATGGCCCTGCTGCATTGACTAGTATTCGGCTTTCTATAATTATGTCACCCTCAGTTGTTTTTAGTTTGACGCCAGATACACCTTCGTCATCTTGCAGAACATCTATAAGTTCTGCGTTTAGGTGTTTTAAGCCTTTGGCTTTTGCTTCTTCTAAATGGTACATGCCTAATTGTTGTGCGCTTAGAGAACCTGCACGCCTGGCGTGAATGGCTAAAGTTATGTTTTCTGATAGGTGTGGGAAGTGGTGCTTTATGACGTCATTGCCTATGAGTATGTCTGCACCGTTTAAGTTTGATTCCTCTTGGAATGGGGAGTAGCTCGAGCCCACCTGTTCATGTACACGCATCCCACCTACATCTAAGCTTTTATAAACATCCAAACTATCTAAAGTCTGTTTTTCTGACACATACAAGTAGCCTCGTCTATCGAGTTGAATAGCATTCGCTGATTGCTCAACAATCTCATCCATTAAATCTATGCTGCGTGAAATAAACCCAACCATAGTTTCATTCGGCCACCACGTGCGGTAGTTCTCACCAGATTTTGAACTTGTTTGGCTTAATGGTTCATTTTTATCTACTAAAATTATATTTGTTAAACCTTGTTGACTAAGATAATAAGCAGCGGCGAGTCCTGCACTACCTGCGCCACAAATGATGGCATCTGCTGAAAGTGTTTGCATGGGGTAGTTTAGCATAGAGCTATACAAAGTCTTTATACACCAAACTATCTCAACAAAACTTCTTATACTAAACTGAAAGATAAATGCCGTAATCCTATTGTCGAATATTTCATCAGAATAACCAAAAGATAAGCACTTCCTAATATCTGATTCTTCTCAGCATTATGACATTCTTGATTCATTTTGGTATTACTCTGCGTTTGGACTTTGCTGTTTAAAAAATTACACTCCATTGTTATACTAAATTGAAAGATGAAAGTCATAGTTCTATTGTTGCATGCTTCGTCAAAAGAAGCGAAAGATAAGCATTTTCTCTGTTTTGAATATACATAAAAAGTGGGTCAGGTTATCTTTATCTCACCCGACCCATTAAGTTTAGATAGACAGTATCCTTAATAATCTAAAAACCCTAAATTAAATAAGGAGTTTACCAACTTGATAGTTACCTTTTTGGAATAACTAATTTAGTTCCAGCAGTTACAATATTTGGATTTTCAATAATATCTTTGTTAGCTTCGTAGATATCTATCCA
>CALHRJ010000203.1 GCA_938038395.1 uncultured Deinococcales bacterium
AAAACCTAGTTGGTTTCTCAGCAAGTCGGGCGCACTGGTTAGATGTTGGTGGCAAAGACCCAGGTGGTCCGATGGACTCAAATAGCATTTACCAAGAAGGTATGCGTTTTGGTCCAACCAAGCTGTATGAAAACGGAGAACCTAGAGAAGATATTCTAAATATCCTTAAAAATAATGGTCGTTTTGGCTTTTTGCTAATTGGTGATTTAAATGCACAAATTGCTGCGGGTAGAACAGGTGAAGAACGCTTTCATGCTTTAATTGAACGCTTTGGTTTGGATACTATAACTGCTGCTAAAGAGGAAATTTTTAGGCAATCAGAAGTGCTCGAGCGCGAAGCTGTCTTAGCTATCAAAGATGGTGTCTACGAATCAGAAGGCTATCTAGATAATGACGGTTTAGGCAGTAACCCATTACTGGTTAAAATGAAAGTAACCGTAAGTGGTGACAGTATGGAGCTTGACCTTGAAGGCTCGGCAGCCCAAGCAACTGGCCCAGTAAACTGTGGTTTCGCTCAAACTATTTCAGCGAGCCGTGTAGCTTTTAAATTGCTAGTTAATCCTGAACGCCCTGTTGATGGGGGTACCTTCAAAACACTCAATATCGAAGCACCAGAAGGTTCAATTTTTAGAGCGCAAGAACCTGCGGCATGCCAATGGTACTTCTCTTCATTAGGTCTACTGATTGATTTATTTGTTAAAGCTTTAGCTCCTGCATTTCCAGAGGCAAGTGCTGCTGCTCACTATGGTGATTCTATGGTTATCTTCCTTGGTGGTAAAGACCCAAGAACTGATGCTGACTTCTTAGCAGTTGAACCAACCCCTGGTGGTTGGGGTGGTTTTGCAGCAAATGATGGTCAAGACGGACTCATCAATAATGTGAATGGTGGCTTTAAAGATTTGCCTGTAGAAGTTTATGAAAACAAGTTCCCAATTATGATTCATCGTTACGGCTTACGTACTAATTCTGGTGGTGCAGGTAAGTCACGTGGTGGATGCGGCATCTATAGAGAATATACTTTAGAGGCTGATGGCTGGACATCCTTATGGTTTGAACGCTCAGTGACCACGCCTTGGGGCATATTTGGGGGCAAGGGTGGCGTTGGTCCAAAGATTACCATTACGTCTGAGGAAGAAGAAATAACAGATATCTTAAAGGTAAATGGAAAACCACTTACCAATGGCACTGTTGTATTGCTAGAAACTGCTGGTGGCGGTGGCTATGGTAATCCATGGGAACGAGATCCTGAATTAGTTCAACGAGATGTTAGAAATGGTTATGTGTCGGTGGACGGAGCAGCAGATGATTATGGGGTTGTTCTTGATAACAATTTAGACGTTAATGAAGCAGCTACGCTAGCGAAAAGAACCCTGCTTGCAGGAGCTTCTATATTGGGTGCGAATTAAACTAAAAAAATTACTGTTGTGCAGTAACTGGGTGTACTAAATACAGAATGGAATGTTTCAAGGCTCGAGCGCAAGCTCGAGCCTTTTCTTATTGAATCTAGTGAACTATTTTTATATACCAATATCTGACTGATAGCTTTGAAGGAAAGTGGCAATCACCTTTCCCTATAAGCATTTTCCCAAGAAACTCAAAGCGTATCATCACCGTTATATTTTGCTAAATAAATGTAACGCTCAATGTTACGCCAATATAACGCTCCCTTTTTTAAACTAATAACAGCTCAATAAGGAAGACCTTAACAGCTTCCTTAAATCAAAAGCTACTAAAGGCCGAAACATTCACGGCAACTAAAAAAGGAGAAATATCATGACAAACATTACAGTAAGCAAGTCAACAGCCCTAAGCGCAGTATCATTCCTAGCTCTTTTCGTCACATTCTTTCTAGTCCTAGCAACTGTCAGTACAGTATCTGCCCAAACCGCCAATAGCATTTCCGTACTCGCCCCAGCACCTCAGCCACTTTCAATCTCCTATGCACCAGGTTACGACGTTACAGGCGTAGAGGCTACAGATTTACATGGTAACTATGCAGGCGGACTTCGCCAAGTAGGGACCTACAGTTGGGAAGGGTATAACCGTCACGGACAAAGTACCTATAGCTATCAAGAAATTAGCCGCGATGGCTTTGAAATTAAATTGTTCAACGCAGCAAGAAACCTATACTTTACGATTGACCTTCATAGCAACTTGATTAGCTACTACGAAGCGCACAGCCCACTAGAAACAATTGCTTATACTATCTCAGTTTACGACATACAAACCAAAGGCTTTAATGTTAATACCGTAGATATCTTGTCATTCTCAGGACACTATCTTGGTCAATACATTGACATTGGTCACGGTAGTTGGGCAGAAACAAATGCTCAGGGTCAAGAAACTTTCGCATTTCAAGAACTTAATCGCGCAGAGTGGACTGTAGATTTGTACGATGCTTCAAGAAATGTATACATTCACTTAGATCTTCGCAATAACGTTATTAGGTATAAAGATGCAAATCAAGCATTTGACCTCTATAACATTGGTTCAGCTTATACTTTTGACCAACTTTTGAACTAAGACTAACCATTAGGAATTATTGAAGGGAGGCTCGAGCACAAGCTCGAGCCTCCCTTTTGCTTTATCAATAATATGTCACCCAACACCCTACCCGTTATAAATCCCCCTCTAAAAATATAACGCCGAATGTTACGCAAATATAACGCCCTCCATTTTAAGCTATGAACATAGTTCAAAAAGCTATAAAAGAGGAGATCAAGATGGTAAAAAAGGGAGAAAATATAATGGCTGCGGGCAGTCACAAAACAAACAATAAGGGTTTACTAGCCTTAGCATTTTTGAGTTTAGTCGTTTACCTAGTCACTAGTGTAATGAATGCACGACAAGTAAATGGTTTCAACGTCATACTTGTCAAAGTTGCTGAGGCTGAGGGTAAGGCATTTAGACAAACAGCTACCAACACATGGGTTGAAACCGATGCTGCTGGTATCGTGCAATTTAGTTACACAGAAACTAAGCGAGACGAATCAAGGGTTTACCTAAGTACTATCGCAGTAAATAATGTAGCAGTTGATAATGTTACACCTGATAATATAGTGACTGATAATGCAGCACCTGATACTACAACGGCTGGGCGTACGATCATCCTTGATATTCGTCAAAAGCTTGTGTTGCAAAATGGTGAACATTTGTACACTATCAAAAAGTCAATTCCAAAAAGGTTCGTTAACGTCGGTGATTTTTATACGCTGGGCACTAAGCTAGAAGGTTTTTATTTTGCCAATGAATTTACTACCGATGGTTGCAGCATTCCAAGAGAACTAAGCATCTCAAAACTAAAGTTAAACATTGATGCTTTGGTTCCAGAAAAATATTATGAGCAATTCTATTCT
>CALHRJ010000204.1 GCA_938038395.1 uncultured Deinococcales bacterium
CAAAAACAATATTATACCATGACGTGGGATAACTGGCGCTGGAAAGCTTGTTTTAGTTTAGCTAAAAGATTTCTACCCGTAGTTTATAGCCGTACCATCCTTGATAAATTGCCCGACGAATTTATAGAGGACATAAAACAACAAGTTGAGCACACACTACAATCATCACCTTCGGTAAATAATCCTTACCTATGGCAAATCTTTTTACCTCAGAAAACACCTCAAGAATCACACCTACCAATTTATTTGCAAGCAGAAAACTATGTAAAGCTGCAACACTCTTTAGCAACAATGCATAGTCAAGTTGGTGATGCAGCTGACGTAATTCGTAACAGCAAAGAAAAGTTAAACTTTTTTGCTTTGAGTAATATTTTGGAACTTAATGAGGGCTACGCAGCAGAATTGGCAGAAGCCATTTTTGAAAATGCGGAATTGGGAGCTGGGATAATACTACGATTTATTTTTGAACCGCAAAGGGGTGAGCTCGAGCCTTTCAAACAATACTTTCAATATGAAGCTGAGCTTTCAGAAGAAGTGCGTAGTACAGATAGAGGATTATTTTGTAAGCATATTTTTATTTTTCTGAATTTTAGAAGTACAGAATCACACACAGCTGGTTAATTCATGTAGCAATTCTCTAGTCAAAATAAAAGTTAGTTTTTAGAACTCAAGTAAACATATAGGATTCAAAGTGAGGTCAGTCGAAAAGAATACATTCATTTTGACTTTCTTTTTAGTGCGTTGAGAGGAGATGACCGTCTACAAAACATTGGTGGCTAGTCTCAAAACATATTTACATTTACATAAACCCATAAACTGGTCATTGAGGCTTTTTACAAATTTGTGTAGATACACTACCAACCGCATTGGACATAAGCCCTTCAACATACATAGCCGTCAATGGTGCTGTGGCATTTACAGGTAACTCATGAAAAAATTTACCGTTGTTATCTGAGTAAATATCTCGCTCTATACGTTCAGATTTCGAACTACCATCAGCATAGGTGTAAACTAAATCAAACTCTCTAACGATGGTATCTTCAAACTCTATCTGGCTATAATAGGTATCATCCAAAACAGAATCGTCTTCTAAACGAAGTAACTCAAAAGAATCAACCTGACGAACGACAGGTTCAGTAGCATACAAATAATAGCCTTCACTATTTACTGTCCACTGTTTTTTCAACCCATCCACACGAACTGTAAAACTAGTTTTCTCGGTATCAGAAAAGTTGTGCAACACTGTATACAATTTTGGTTCAGGTGTCAGCGTAATGTTCTGAATACTCACATTATCTTTGCCAGAAAACATCGTCAATGCAACATTTTTAGGCTGATTGCCATCTGTCCATAACCACACACTAAACTCATAGTAGGTGTTGTTCAAAGACTTCCCTGTTTCAACTTGCTTACTCAACCAAGGATTCTTTTCACCGTTAAATACCATTTTGACAGCACTTTCATTATGCTGAGTCAAACTTGCTCTAACAACTTGCCAAGCTGACTGCTTAAACAAGGTCGTATCAGAATCTAATAGAGTCGTAAGCTTACTTTGATTAAGTTCTTTTGAAATTTTGGGTGCAAGAGCTAAGTCATCTTTACAAGTACCATAAATTGCTGGAACAAGTTCTTTGTACAGCTCCAAAAAGTTGAATTCCGTAAAATATCCATAAGGAATTTCCCAAATTACCAATTCAGGATAGTCACTACCTAACTCTTTCTCTAAAAAGTAATGGCGCAATGAACGCCATAATCCCGCAGCACCATAGCCATAATTAATAATATCGACGTCAAGCTCAGCTTGTAAGAATTCTGCAAAGTTTGAAGTTTGGCTATAGCTTGTCCCCCACAAGGGAATAAAGCTTGTTTGGCTTTCTATAAATAAATCCTGCTGGGTGTTTTTAGACGCTGAAATATCTAGTTCATATATTTCTTGTGGTTCAGGAGCTATGGATAACTTGCATTGTTTATTTAAGGCTCGAGCCAAGTCAGAATCCCTTAGTCCAACCTCTTTTAAGACTACCTCATACTCTTTAAACCGTAAAAACTCATAAGCGACTGTATCTAACATAGTTGCTTTAACAAGCTCGGCAGTCAGTGCTGCACTAGCAGGTAGCCAGTGCGAATCTCTTTTAAAGGCATAGTCCTGACCATCTGCATTGGCAAGCAAATACTCGTAAACATTGGGTGCATAAAAGCCAATACTACTTAAAACTTCTAGTGCATCTTCGTAAGACTCTATTGCACGTTCAAGATCATAATTCTTAAAATGCGCTTGGCTTAAATCAAATTTATCATAATGCATCATAGCTCTACTCGGCAATAAAACAAAAATGATTTCCATGCCTCTATAGTCTAGTGCATCTTGTAATTCTTTTAGTCGTAATAGCGCAACATCTTCTATAGAAATTTCCGATATTAAATCAGTTTTACTAAAGAGCCAGTTATCAAGGCCTTGCATAAGTCTTGGGTTTTCTTGGCTTGTAAGTGCTTCACATATTTCAAAAGATAAATTCTTTTGTGCACCTACACTACTGCTAAGTCCTAAAAAACAAAGCGCTAAAAGAAGATATTTTACGCATAACATACTCATACAATACCTTAGAACTATCAGTAGAATAAGGGTGCGTCCCATCAAAGGTTGAATAAATATCTGAGCTAATCATTGGCTTATGCCAGTTCACAGGGACGCACCTTGGAAGTTTTTTAAAAAGCAAAAAAACTTCTATTCGTGTTGAAACACTTTTCAACCTTGACTGGGACGCACCCGTAGAATAATCCTTTCATAGAATCGTCCTGAAATAAACTCCTATCGTAATACCCTTTAAAGTTTTGTTAGTGACCCCTCTACTAATAATAGCTTCAAGTCTGGAACGTAAACTATTGTATGAACCTCAGATTTGTAAAAAACTTCGTCTACTTAATTGCTCTAGCACTATTACTAACGACTCAGCTTGGTTCCGCACAATCTGAAGCTCCAGAGATAATAGCCCTATGTGAAGCCGTTACTCCCAATAACAGTATCAAAGACCCAGATATTCAACAACGTGGCCCTAGGTCATTACGGTGGATAGATGAAGTCTATCAGGGTGATACAGGTTATCTATTCTTAAAATATGATTATGTTACATCTTACCGCAATGATCCAAATGCCCTGGCTTATTTAGAACGCTTTGCGAAAGTATTAAAGGAAAATGGCACACAATTAGCCATGGTAGTGCTGCCAGCTCGAGCTATGGTCCATCATGAAAGCTTAAAAGACGTGCGTCCTTATCCTTTTGAAGACGGTTACCGGAATTATTTACAAGGCATTGATGAATTAAGAAGTCTTGGAATTGTAGTACCCGACTTGGCTACACCTCTTATTGCTTTAGATAGTCAAGAAGCTGTTTACTTCAGACAGGATCATCATTGGACACCAGAGGGGGCTCGAGCTGTAGCACAAGAACTCGCAAAAGCCCTACAAGATAATCAAGTCTATCAAGAATTACCAAAAAAAGAATTTACTACGGAATTTATTGCCACTGAACCTTTTCTAGGAACTTACAAAGAACGAATTGAAGCAGTCTGTGAATCAAAAACACCCATAGACCCTATAAACATGTACGAAACAAAAGAAGTTACCCATAAACGTACATCCTCTTTGCAAACAGATTTATTTGCTGATGAAAACATTCCCGTGGTCCTAGTTGGAACAAGTTTTGGTGACATAAGATCTTTTAATTTTGATGGTTTTCTGTCTGAAGCCTTATCTACAGAGGTACTGAATTTAGCAAAATCTTCCAGTGGACAATTTGGTTCTCCTTTGGGCTATTTAGCCGATGAAAAAGTACGCCAGACTGTCAGCAACCCAAATATTTTAATATGGGAAAGACATACTGCAGGTGGTCTACCAGCTCGATTCATCAATGATTTTCGCCAACTCATTCCAAGTATCCATGGCGTTTGCTCTAATGCAGAAGCGGTAGCATTAAGAAGTGTTGAAGCAGCGGGTGGCACTATCCTAGATTTAGGAATACCCAAAGGAATATCTGGCTCCAACTATTACCTAGCCGCAGATGTAGAAGATCCAAGCATATCAACTTTCAAAGTCCATTTACGCTACGCGAGTGGTTTTAGCGAAGCTCTACTACTTGGTAATCCAACTGTTAGACCAAAACACTTTTTTGCTGAAATTTCAGATACGGACAATAGTGACTTAACAATGCTTCGAGTCGAGTTTCAAAAAGAGGTTATGTCTGGCAATATCACTTTGAAAATTTGTAAAACTAACCTTTAAAGAAAAATCGTGAATAGACTTTTGAACAGCCTCTTAAACTTGACAGCTTCTATGGTTTCTTACATATCTGTGCACTAACATTATCTATAGTGCTTTGTGCTACACCTGATAGAGAAACCGAATTTAAACTAACCTGACCTTCCGGTAGTTCATAAAAATAACGTCCATTATTGCGAGCATGTCTATCACGGCTTATTTTTTCTGTATGTATCGACCCATCTGAAAATCGGTATTCTAATGAATAGTCAAGTATAGAAAGATCATCAAAAGAAATATGAGTATAATAATTGCTACCGTATACATCTTCTTTAAAATTATCAACTAACTTTATTACTGGGAAATTATAGAGACTTGGAGATGAAGCATATAAATAGCTACCTTTATTGTCCAAACTCATAGCAAGATTTTGACTTTGGATTCCATCTATTCTAATTGTAAAAGCTGTATTAGGATTATCAGAAAACTGATGCTTTATCGTATATAAAGTTGGTTGGTTTGTTAAGCGTACAGGCTCAACAGCAAAGTCTTTACCACTATATAGGTACAAAGCAGCATTTTTAGGTTGGTCATCATCGGTCCATAAAAACACTGAGAACTCATAGGTTTTACTTCCTAAAGTACTATTGGTTTCAAAATCTTGGTATAAAAACGGGTCTTTTTCACCATTGAATACTAATTTTATTGTGTCTTGAATTTCAGATGCTGGATAAACACTGCTTGTCGATCTTGCAGCATTCCAATGAGCAGGTTCAAATCTGACACTACTTTCACTAAAAATATTATCATCTCCGTCAACAAGTTCGTGTGAAATCTTATCAGAGGCTTGTAATACTCCTTCACAAGAACCATATAGTGTCGGGATGATTTCCTTGTATATATCAATCAAATTAAATTCCTCAAAATAACCATAGGCAAACTCCCAGATTGCCAAGTCTGGAAGTGGTTCTGATTCGTCTAATTCTAAAAAATAATTTCTTAAGGATCGCCATAAACCAGCATAGCCAAATCCATAATTAACAATTTCAACATTTAGTTCAGCCTGTAAGAATTCTGAAAAATTTGAACTCTGACTATAGCTAGTACCCCATAACGGAACAATGGAGGCTATACTATCAGCAAATAATTCAGACTGGTCTTCTGATACAACAATTTCATAAATTTCTTGTGGTTCATTTGGTATATTTACGTCGCAATTGATCATTACATAGCGCGCCAAGTCAGAATTCCTTTGCACACTTTCCTTTAGCTGTATTTCAAAATCAGTATGTTGTATCTTTTCATTTACGGAAGTAGAATTTACAATCTCAGCAACCAACTGACTAGTCCTATATGCAGAATCTGGAGTCCAGTGGGAATCACGCATAAAACCATAATCCTCGCTAAGGTTATCTGTTAAATAGTCTAAAACATTGGGTGCATGAAACCCAATATTGGTTAACGTTTCTATACTGGAATCATAAGCGTTTTGAGCTTCTGCTAAGCTATAATCTTTAAGCAATTTCTGTTCTAAATCAAACTTATCATAGTGCATCATTGCTCTCGTTGGTAAGTTGGTAATGATAACTTCAATACCCAGATAGTCAAATGCAGCTTTTAGTTCTTGAAGTCTATTAAGTGCTTCGTCACTAATCTCAATATCAGTAACTAACTCAGTAATACTAAATAACCAATTATCAAGACCTTGGACTACACGAGGTTGCTCTTGGTTAGCTATGGTGTTACAAATCGTAAAATTCTGAGAAAATGTATGACCAATCAACTGAAACGCTATAATACAAAGTAAAATATTTTTTATATTCATATACTTAAGGAACCTCAACCACTAAGATTAAATTTATACTCTCAACCAACAGGCAGAATAAAGCTTATCGCTTTTAGACATTAAAATCCTAACTCTTTTTAGTAGGACTCAATTTAACTGCTTATCTTACCCTACTTAGTACAAGTACTGTATGTATACTGGCTCTTTAGAGCTTTGGTGTGGCCTCAGCTAACAAAACAATTGGAAACTTTTTTATCATCGAGCTTTTCACACTAGTTCTTACAGATTGACCACTCAATTAATCATAGAACCTGTCTACTTAAGGTTTTTTACATAACTGCGAGCTAACTTTCCCATTGGCTACCGAAGGTAATCCTTTAAGGTAAAGGTTCTTTAGAAA
>CALHRJ010000205.1 GCA_938038395.1 uncultured Deinococcales bacterium
CCATCTTCTCGTAAAAAACCAATGTGGTAGTTCACCCCAACTATGCCATTGCTGGCTTGAATTGCATCAAGTTGTTTATCTGTTAAATTACGTGGACTGTTGCAGAGTTCCCAAGCTGCGCTGTGGGTTGCCACAATTGGCTTAGTGCTTAGTTTCTCTAAATCCCAAAAGCCTTTTTCATTCAGGTGTGAAACGTCCAGCATGATGCCAAGCTCATTACAGCGAGTTACCAAACGTTTACCAGCGTCTGTTAAGCCAGGACCTTGGTCTGGGGAATCTGGAAAGCCAAAAGGAACACCTGTTGCGAAGATAGTAGGACGACTCCAGACAGGACCGATTGAACGTAAACCTGCTTGGTAGAAGATTTCTAAACTATTCAAGTCTTTGTCAATTGCTTCGGCACCTTCAAAGTGATAAATAGCTGCAATGGTTCCAGTCTCTAAACAGTTCTTTAAATCGTTTACATTTTTGACAACTTTAAGCTTGCCTGCTGCTTCTTGTTCCCAACGAAAGAGTCCAGCTGACAGTTGCATCGCAATTTTATAGGCGTAGTCAGGATCTAGTGCTTCAGCTAAAGGAGGTCTACCATCGGTGTCTGGTAAGGCGCCATCATTGTCAGCCTTAGGAATAAAACAGGCAAAGAAACCACCTGCAAAGTTAGACTCTAAGATTCTAGGAAAATCTAAATGACCTTCTGAACTTTTTTCAAAAAAAGGACGGTATTTACCGTAGGCACATTCTAAAAGTACATCGTTATGTCCGTCGAATACGGGAATCTTTGTTAGGTCTGCCATTTAAGATTTTCCTCCTGATGTATCTTGTAGTGCTGATTTTTGCTCAGCCATGAAAGATGTGCTTTCCTCAGCTATAATTTCTTGAGATTTCCAGTTGCCATACTCTAAGCCTTTACCGCGGAGCTGCTCGAGCCAATCCCGCATTCCATCATCAACCTTCCCTGGGGCTTCACTACTAAAAGGTGTTCCAACCAAGGGCATAAAGCTATGACTATGAACTCTAGCACCCATCGAAGTTAATTTTTCAATCAGTAACTTGGTGTCTTCAATATCTTCTTCGGTTTCACCTGGCATACCGTATATGAAATCTACATTTGCAGCCATATTGAAGTCCAAGATAAGCTGTGTTGCCCGAATAACGTCATCTACACCATGTCCTCTGTGAATGGCTTTTAACATGCGCTCACTGCCAGATTGTGCGCCGATAATCAAGTTGTCATTGCCACAATACTTTTGGACCAAGGTCAGTGCTTCAGCACTAATATTTTCGGGGCGTACTTCAGACGGGAAAGAACCAAAGTAAACATGCTCTTTGCCAAAGAGTTTACTTAAGGGTTTAAGGAGCTCTTCAATGGCCGCTAAGTTGACACTCCTACCGTCTGTTGAACCATATGCAAACGATACAGGCGTTGTAAAACGAACATCTTTAAAACCTTTGCTATGACCAATTTCAGCATAGTGTAATGTACTTTCGACCGAACGGTAACGCATCTTTCCGCCCATTAAAAAAGGTGTTTGGCAAAATTTGCAGGCCCAAGGACAGCCACGACCAATTTCTATAGGGGAGAAGCGCATGTATTTTGGTGCAAAGGGTGGGTAATCGCTTAAGTCTATAGGTTTAGGACGACCTGTAAATTTATAGTCTTCTTCTTGAAAGTAAGCAAGACCAAGAACATCACTATAGCTAGTATTAGCAAAGCGCCTATCTAGAAACTCTGGTAAGGCAACTTCGCCTTCACCAACAATCACTACATCTGTACCCATGTGTAACGTGCCGATTGGGTCACCCGCAGGGTGAGGACCACCTGCAATGAGTGTTACATTGTTGAGTTTAGCGTCTTCTAGGTATTGCTTCATAAGCGCAATGGTTGTGCCCATGGCGATTACATTAGGCGTGTGAAACGAGAATGCCACGACTAAAGTATCGTAACTACTGCCTAAAGCAACAATGTCATTAGCAAGTTGTCTGTTGGCTTCATCCTCTAAGGTTTTTTTCTTTTCAGCTCTCAAAAAAAGGATATCCATTTTTTCTAAACGCTTGTCTACCTCTAAGACGCCTGTTAAGGTAGCAAGGCTATAACGGTTATAGCTGTATTCTATAAAAACTATAGCATTTCTTGCTTGCTTTTGAGTGGCTACAGAATTATTTGAATATCTTGCTGCAGAATTAGGTATGGAGTTAGAGGAGTCACTGGTCATAAGAATACCTGCATCATAGCAAAGCTCAGTGCTCAGGGTATAGGATAAGTCTATGACAAAACTAGTTGAACATAGAGATACTTGGAGCGGCTTGCTACATAAAAAGCCTGATGAGGCAACTGTTGGAATTTTAGGTATACCCTTTGACAATGCAGTAAGCTGGCGTTCAGGTACAAGACATGCACCTGCAAGGTTACGCAGTATTACACCTCACTTAGCTTTTTTTACTGAAGAAGGCACAGAGATTAAGCCCTGTATAGCAGATTATGGTGATGTTGAATCTGATTTAGAGTGGACACGCTATTTTAAAACTGTTCAGACAAAAGCAGCAGAGGTAATGAATCAGCATAAGCTAGCTTTCTTTATAGGGGGTGACCATAGTGTGGGCATTCCGTTGTTTAAAGCTTTCTCAGAGTGCAAACAGGGCAAAATCGGTTATATTCAGTTTGATTCGCACCCTGACCTCATTGATGAGTTTGAGGGTCATAAGTGGAGTCATGCTTGCACAGCTCGGCGACATGTGGAGGATACACGGCTCGAGCCTGCTAATCTAGCCTTCGTAGGTCTTCGTTCTTATTTATCAGAAGAAATCAATTACTTCAATGAAAATCCTAAAGTAGGTCGTTTTAGTGCAAGACATGTTTATAAACATGGCATTGAATCTGTTGCACATGCCTTAATTGAACAAATGAAAGACTGCGACACGGTCTACTTTAGCCTGGATATTGATGGTCTTGACCCAGCCTATGCACCTGGTACTGGTACGCCAGAAGCAGGGGGGTTATCAACCCGTGAGTGCTTAGAGCTTCTACACCTACTTTTTGAAAATTTACCAATCCAAGCTATGGATCTTGTTGAAATCAGCCCACCACTTGATCACGAAGACGTAACTGCACTTGCTGGCCTAAAAATAATTTATGAAGTTATGGGAATGATGCAAGAAAAATTTGATTGAGGTTGTATCAAAGTGTGGTGGTGCAGGATATCCTAACAATCTTGATTGTCAGGGCATTGTATGTGTAACTTGATATAGTTATGAAAGTTATTTCCTGAGTTTAGAAAGGTCGATTTAGTATGCTTAACGTTTTAATGTTTACAATTATTTTCTTTATTATAAATATGATTTGCCTATTTTTAGCTAACCGTTTTATTTTAGACAGGGTGGCTGATAATATTTGGTTATTACGTATTCTTGGCTATTCAACTGCTTTTCTAGGGTTTATATTCTTCACATCGTGGGGCTATGATCCAGCTATTATCGTTTTTGGATCAGCTGAAGGACTTAATCCACTTAGATGGATTTATTGGGTATTAGCAGCAATTATGCTAGGTCTATCACAAGCGTTTTTAGGCGATGCTCGTTCATTGCATATTCGTTCAGTTAGAGCGAAGGCAAGCAAAGCAACAGCAAACGCTAAAGCCTAATCAAGTGTTAAAGGAATTAAATTTGGAACAAAGGTAAGCCTGTAAGGTTAACTTACAGGCTTGGAGAAGAGAAATGAGAATATTTAAAATTTATATACTATACTCTCTAAGGGCATTCTATTTTTTCTAAATGTCTCTTCTCTTATTTTTAATTCTGAAACAGGTTTTATAGGACTGCTTAGAACTTGAAACATGTCATGTTTTTTTACACCTAATTAGTGGCGTGTTTTGTGATAAAGCCGAGATATTAATCAGCATTTGCAAAAAAGATTCCTGCAGCTAGAAAGCTTAGGCATTTATCGGTAAAGGCATAAAAACATCAACTTGAGGTGAACTTATCTATCTATACTGTATTAATGTAATACCGTGTCCGAAAATATATGTAATAAACAAATGAGCTAGAGCTGTCATTTGCTCAACCATATTCCGTAAGTTACTTAGGTATCTCCATAAGAATGACATCAGACTAAATTACGGATATAAACGGAATTGGTATAAGTGCCAAATGTATATAGTACTGACGATGTGAAGAAGGCATGATTTTATCAAAAAAAAGCCTAGGCACAATTGCCTAGGCTTTAAATATATCGATTTTGTTAGCTAATGTTAGATAGCAGGTACTTCAACCATTTCAAAGACTTCGATGATATCGCCTTCTTCAAAGCTATCGTAATCTACAAGGTTAATACCACACTCAAAGTTCGTACCAACTTCACGAACATCATCTTTAAAGCGTTTAAGCTGAGAAACTGAGCTGTTATGAATCTCCTCGCCACGGCGCATGAGACGAGCTTTTGCACCACGTTTGATAACACCATCGGTTACATAAGAACCAGCGATGTTACCTTGTTTAGGAATAGAGATAACCATGCGGACTTCAGCATGACCCAGAACTTGTTCTTCGAACTCAGGCTCAATTTGACCCTTAATCATCTTCTGAACATCTTCAATGAGGTTATAGATAATCTTGTAAGATTTTAAGGCAATGCCTTGTTTTTCAGCAGCTTTAACAACGCTACCAGCAGGGTTTACACCAAAGCTCATTACGGTAGCATCTGCAGTACCTGCAAGTAGAAGATCAGCCTCGGTCGGTGCGCCAACAGTTGCTAGTAGAACTTCAACATCAACTTCTTCAGTACTTTCTGATTCAGTCGCAATAACACCCTTAATTGCTTCAAGTGAACCTTGCGTATCTGCTCTAAGAATTAGATTGACTTTTGCTACAGTTACTGTATTAAACAAGTCGTCAAGTGTAATGCCCTGATTACCAGACATATCCTTAGTATTTTGTTCGCGGTCTTCTATACGAGATTCTGTTAAAGCTTTTGCCATCTTTTCGCTAGACACAGCTTCGACCAAATCCCCTGCCAAGGGTTGTCCACTGAAACCGAGAATTTGGACAGGTACAGCAGGACCAACTTCTTTTAAGCGCTTGCCCGTGTAGTCAATCATGGCGCGAATCTTTGCCCACTGCTCACCAGAAACAATATAATCGCCAACTCTTAGTGTTCCTGCTTGCGTCAGCACAGTTGCTAGTACGCCAGCTTGTTTATCAAGAATAGACTCGATAACAATAGCGCTACTTTCAGCTTCAGGATCAGCACGGTAGTCTTCAATTTCAGCAACCAGAGAAATCATCTCAAGTAAGGTGTCTACGCCTTCACCAGTGTGTGCGCTGACGTTTACAGTGATTGTTTCGCCACCATATGCTTCAGGAATAAGTTCAACTTGCATCAGGTCTTGCATAACTTTATCAGGATTGGCTGAGGCAAGGTCAATCTTGTTAATTGCAACAATGATTGGCACATTAGCCGCTTTAGCGTGTGCAACAGCCTCGCGTGTTTGTGGCATGATGCTATCGTCCGCAGCAACTACAATGATTGCAATATCAGTTGCATTGGCACCACGTTGACGAATAGTGGTGAAAGCCTCGTGACCTGGTGTATCTAAAAAAGTAATCAGACCGTTAGGTGTTTGAGCTTGGTAAGCACCAATATGCTGCGTGATGCCACCTGCTTCTCTGGAAGCTACTTTAGTATTACGAATGTAATCGAGCAAACTGGTTTTACCGTGATCAACATGACCCATGATGGTTACAACAGGCGCACGACTAGGTAGGCTTGCCTTGTAAGCTGCTTCAGCTTCGGATTTTTCTTTTTCTGCTGCTTCAGCACGATTTTCTTCAACAAGTTGACGAATTGTATCGGCAGTTTCAACTTCGATTGTGCTTGAGTGCGACTTGTATTCAACACCCATTTCATCGAGAATCGCAAGCATTTCTTTGGTTTCTAATGAAAGTGTTTTTGCTAGTTCATATATTCGGACTTTTTCAGACATTCATCCCTCCAGATTGGAATTTTGCGTTTTCAGTATTTTTGTTCAGGTCTTTACCTGTTGTTGTGTTTTTGCTAATTGAATATTGTTTCAAGTGAGACTCGATTTCTTCTGCTTGTTTTTTGAAATTGTAAGCAATCTTTTTTGGATTGTGGCAGGCTGCGTTGAAACAAACCCAAGTTCCACGACCTTCAGGCTTGACGAGTTTTGTGTCAGCTTTTGGAATTACTTTAAGCTTCGTTAAATGATACGTATCTAAGGCCCAACTACCTGCTTCTGTTTTAAAAAAACGAATTAACTCAGTCTGTGGTTTAGGCGTTCGACATAGGACACAACGACGCATAGGCACATGTTTAACATCTGCTAAAAATTGACTAGAGTTAGGTTGCTGGTCGATGGGCATTGTTAGTTAACTTTCTTCCTCAGTTGATTCGCTTGATTCAGGTGCGTCTTCTTCAGAATCATTAGCATCAGCTTCAAGAGGGGCAGAAATAGCGTCAAATGGGTTTTCGACCGCTTCCTTAGGGGCTTCAGCCTCAGCAATCGCTGCACCAAATAGGTCTTCAGCAGCTTCAGCTACACTATCTTCTACTTCGTCTTTTGTTGCTTCAGCAGCAGCTTCAGCTTCAAAGAGTGCATCAAAACGTGCATTTGAACTATCGTCTTTAGCAATCACTAAGTCATCAAGGTCAAGCGCAGCAGCGTGCATCGCAGCATCTAAGTCGGATACGTTTTCGCCAGTGGCAAGGTCAATCTTGTAGCCAGTTAGTTTAGCAGCAAGTCTTACGTTTTGCCCACCTTTACCAATTGCTAGCGAAAGTTGGTCAGTAGCTACTGTAACTTTTGCGACCATAGCCTCAGGATCAACTTCGATGATGCCGACTTTAGCAGGGGAGAGAGAATTGCGGATAAACTCTCTTGGGTTTGAATCCCACATAATGATATCAACGCGTTCACGTTGTAACTCACTTGTTACAGCTTGAATTCTGGCACCCTTATGACCAATACAGGCACCGATTGGGTCAACATTTGGATTGTTGCTGTGTACTGCAACTTTTGAACGCTGACCTGCTTCACGAGCAATTGATTTTAGCTCGACAGTATCGTCAGTGACCTCTGGGATTTCTTGCTTCATGAGGTAGTTTAGTAGTTCAGGTGCAGCTCTTGATACTAAGATGCTAGGACCACGACTAGAAAGTTCTACTTTAGCAATGTAGACCTTGAGGCGACTACCAACCATGTAGCGCTCACCTGGGATTTGCTCTTTTGGTGGCATAATCGCTTCGCCACGACCAAGATCAACAAAGGCGTTGCGTTTGTTATCTACCCTTGCTACAACTGCAGTAATTACATCGCCAACGCGATCTTTGTATTCTTCGAAAACAACTTGACGCTCTGCCTCACGGATTTTTTGCGTGATGACTTGTTTGGTTGTTTGTACGGCAATACGAGTGAACTTTTCAGGGTCAACAGGAAATTCCATTTCCATGCCAACTTCGATTTCGTCATCTAACTTCAGAGCTTCTTCTAGTAGGATTTCGGTATCTTCGTTTTCGACAACCTCAACCACACGTTTGATGATAAGCACTTCAATTTCGCCTGAATCATTATCAACGTTAACCTCAATTTCTTTACCGGGTTCAACGTTTCTTTCAAATGCTTGTTGTAATGCCTCTTCGAAATTATTTAAGAGTTGTTCTGGCTCGATGTTGCGTTCGGCTGCTAGGTTGCCGAGTGCGTCGATAAACTCCTTGTTCATATATTCTCCTTTCTCTTTTTAACCTGTTGGCGTAACTAAGTTTTTTGCTAACAGGCACTATCTATAGTTGATTGGATGCCACTTATGGGGCTATCTGGTTAATGACTTATCTAGGTTCATCTGGCCATTCAGCTAAACGAGCACTGCTTATATCGCTTAAGCGGATTTCTTTGGATGTGACTTGCGACTTTTCTTCGATTTCAAAGGTGACGCTTTCTTCAGTTACAGCCACAGCTTTGCCTTTAAACAATTCATGGGGTGTTTTCACTCTAATAAGTAGATTGATAAATCGCTCAAAGTGCTTGGCTGTTTTTAACGGGCGCTCAGGTCCCGGAGATTCGACATCTAGTTGATACGGGGTTGAAAATGGGTCAAGTCGGTCTAATTCAAGCCCAAAAACACGTGTTGCCTGTGTGACATCCTCCATGCCGACTTGTTGACCGTCTAATCTGTCAATGCGTAACAACAAGCGTCGTTTATTGGCATGGCCCGTTATGTCGAGCTCGAGCACTTCATACCCGAGTGGCTCAAGGACTTCTACTGCTTGTTGTTCTAAATCATTATCCATAAATTAAATCTATCTCTATCTTTCGAATTAGCTGTTGCTAGCTTAAAGCATGTCTAAAAAGCACAACAGTATGTAGCCCATAGCTATCTTTGGAAGACAACTAAAGCTAAAACCGATCTAATTTCTTGAGAAATTAGACTTGACCTGTAAAAGGGGCTTAGCCTCTACCTTGTTTAGACAGATATGAATTGCTTTTCATCAATCTTAGTGACGTTTTTAGTGATGCAAAATCGTATCGAGGTAGACGAAACTGGACACAGCTTCGAGCGGAAGTATACACAATATACAGTAGGCTTACAAGATTGTTTACTCCCAAAAGAAACAGATCATGCAACCTTAAGTCTTAAAAAGGCTAGAAAATAGAGAACTATTTGCTTTAATGTAACCCTGTATTTTATCGAAGACTAATACTGAGAAGCGAAACGGTCCCATCCAAGGTTGAAAATGAGTTCATCACAAATAGAAGTTTTTTGCTTTTTAAAAACCTCTAAGGTGTGTCTTTGTGAACTGAGATAATTTCATGATTAGTTTAGATATTCATTCAACCTTCAGTGGGGCACACCCAAACACGTATTAAATCTATATTGGAATGTAGACATAAAAAATAAGATAAAAGAAAGTATTAATAAGTAATTCTTTTTTAATGGTGCATTTAAGAATTGCATTATCCTGAAGTCCTTTTGTTTGTAGGATTGATGACATTAATCCTTTGAGAGTATTAAGAATAATGAAATGATATTTACATAACTCCGAATTTAGAGAAGAGATTCGGAAAAGCATAAGAGACAATCAAGAAGATAGTAGCTTTCGTAATTCTAGATATTCAATTTGTGCTTTACAAATTGAGATGATAGATTTTTTGGGTTGCCGCTGCCTTTTAAATGCTAAGATTTTCGCAGGTGATAGGGTGAAGAACGTAAGCAGTAGTTTACAAAATAGATTAAGAAGAAGTTGGAAGCTTGATGCAACCTTTTTGCGGCTAAGCCTTGCAGCTCTTGTTGTAATGACTTTTGCTATAAGTCAAGCACAAGAATGCATCCATGAAGTTACCCTCAATGATAGATATATGGGTAACGTTGCTTGTTATTTCCCCAATGAAGGAAATACCACTGATGCATTTATGGAGCTTGGACTTTTTGCTCGTGAGTTCGCAGCGCATAGTCAAATTGATGATAGCAATAATATTGTTTATTTAAGGCGTGGTCGCCAGACTGTTAGTTTAAAGACCACAGCAGATATTGCCACTGGTTTGCAACGTTCGGCGAATGCGATTGATTACAATGGTCAAATTGTTGAGAGTTTTCTGGGTATTAAGTCCAATGGCATTGTATATGTACCTCTGACAACCTTGGTTAATCTTTTTCTCGGCTCGAGCTCCTTTGAAGCGGCAACTGCAAGTACGCCAGCAAGCTATACTATAAGTACATTTGCCAATACTAACTTTGAAGCATCTAACCAAGTGGCTGTTGCAGAAACTGCCCCAGCTAGTTTGGATCAAGCACAAGTTCAACAACAAATCAATGCTCAAGTAGATGCAATTGCAACTACTGAAGTAACTCAAGCTGCAAGTCAAAACCAATTAGGTCAGGTAGCCCAAACTCCTGCAAATGCTACAATCAACGCTCCTGCAGTAGAAGTATCTACTCAAACTCAAAATACAGCTGTAAGCGAAACTCAAGTTGCACAGCCAGTAGCACAAGAGCCAGTAGCACAAGAGCCAGTAGCACAAGAAACTGCACAACAAACAGGAGCAAACACTGGACAACCTGCAGAGATTGTTCGTATTGCTAAACCTAGAATAGGCCAACACGACACCTATACACGTGTAGCCATAGATTTACCTGTTGGTAGTGGCTATGAAATTTCAGTTAAGGGTAATACCTTTGTTGTGGTTTTGCCGAATATGGAAGCTTTGGGGTTTGAATACTCAGATAACGATAGATTTATTAAGGATATTGGTTATCAACTAATTGAAAACACGTTGGCACTAGTTGTGACGACACACTACCTAATGAGTAGTGATGGTTATGGATACCGTATAGGTACTTTGCCTCCAAGTGCGACTAGAGCTGAAGAAGTATTGTATGTTGACTTTGGTGAAGAGATTACCAGTTCTGCCCCAGTGTCATCACCTTACTATGCAACTGCAATGCAACTTCATAGAAATCTTTCACCGAATGCATTGCAACAACTTCAGACTTTGTTACAAGTCAGTGGTCAAAATGCACAGGTAGGATTCACAGGAGCTGCTTTACCTGCTACTGCAGATTATTCTCAAGAACTTGTGCCTGATGGTGTTCAAATTGCAACTGCACAATCTCAGGCACAATCTCAACTACAGTCTCAAGCACAAGCTCAACAAACAATGTTAGCGAGTACGGGTCAAGCACCAGTGCCAGCGACTATTCAGAGTCAAGCCATTCAGGGAATTATACAAAATTCTACTGCTGCCGAACTTAATCAAGCTGCGTTAACACCTCAAGT
Organism: uncultured Deinococcales bacterium; assembly: GCA_938038395.1. Taxonomy (GTDB): domain Bacteria; phylum Deinococcota; class Deinococci; order Deinococcales; family Trueperaceae; genus CALGZD01. The sequence continues at coordinate 10,784 of CALHRJ010000205.1, forward strand.
AGAGGTTTTGCCGAATACGGTTATGGAAGCCCAAGCAACACAAGTTGCTCAGGTACCTTTTAGCCCGTTATCTGATGATGCGACATTAACGGCAGTACCTGCTCAAACGGTCGCTAATCAAAATGTACAAACACAAGCTACCGCAGTTGAAGTCTTACCAGTTACAACACAAGACGTAGCTGCAGCAGATAATACTGAAATCCTTGCAGCGCAACGATCAGCTGGGTTTTCTGTGGTGATTGATCCTGGGCACGGTGGGATTGATCCTGGTGCAAATGGCATTGTTGTTGAAGAAGAAGTGGTATTAGATGTTTCTTTAAAGCTTAAAGATATGCTCGAGCGCTACGGTATAGAAGTAATCATGACTCGCGAGGATGACTCCAGTTTAAGAAGTAGCAAGCGTGCTGATTTAGCAGCTCGAGCTGAGCAAGCTACAATCGAACGCAATCTATTCGTGTCTATCCATGCAAATGCAGCAAGAAATCAAGATGCACATGGTGTAGAAACTTGGGTCTTCGGTAAGCCTTTAAATGATACCTTGTTGCAAAATGCAATCAATGAAAACGGTGGAGGCAAAGTTGGTGTAGAGCTTACACAAGAAATGCAAGCTAGTTTCAGTGCAGCTCTAATGGATATTGTTTCAGAAGAACAACTTCGCTTTAGTAAAATATTGGCTGAGTCGATTCAATCACAGATGGTTGCTAAGACTGGCGCAAAAGATAGAGGCATTAAAGAAAATTATTTTTATGTTATTCGAAATGCACAAAGCCCTGCAGTTCTTGTGGAAATTGGTTTTGT
>CALHRJ010000206.1 GCA_938038395.1 uncultured Deinococcales bacterium
CCGATGACTTCATTACTATAGCCAGAGTCAGGACGCTTTTGTGAACCACCAATATAGAACTTTGGTGTTCTGTCGATAGCTGGAAAGGCATTTGTTGATTTAGCAGCTGCTTTTATGGATGATGCCTTAGTTACTTTTTTAGCTGGGCTTACTTTTGGATTCTTTTCCCAAGTTGGTACAAGGTACTCTAATAAACCACCACGTCCACCTTCTCGCCCATAACCGCTTTCACGGTAGCCACCAAAACCTGCTGCTGCATCAAACTGGTTACTACTATTTATCCAGATAACCCCAGCTTTAACTTGTGGTGCGATGTCTAGAGCAAGGTTGATGTTCTCAGTCCAGATGCTAGCAGCAAGTCCATAGCGTGTATTGTTCGCAAGTTTGACAGCTTCACTAGGTGTGCGGAAGCTCATGCTTGCAATGACTGGACCAAAAATTTCTACTTCTGCAATCGTAGAGGCAGTATTCACATTTGTAAATAAGGTTGGTGGATAAAAGTTGCCCTCACTAGGAACTGCCCAGCTTGGTTGGTGACAGGTTGCACCTTCAGCAATTCCTTGCTCAACTAAAGATGTTATTTGTTCTAGTTGAACAGGTGCAACTACTGCACCAATGTCAATTGCTTTATCCAACGGATCACCAATACGCAAAGTTTCCATACGTGTAATCAGCTTAGCTTCAAGTTCTTTAATGACACTTTCTTGAACTAAGAGACGTGAGCCTGCACAACAAACTTCACCTTGATTAAACCAAATTGCATCAACGACACCTTCAACTACGCTATCAAGGTCTGCATCTTCAAAAACGATGAATGGCGACTTGCCACCAAGTTCTAAAGACAGCTTTTTACCACTACCCGCAGTCTTCCCTCGGATAATGCGCCCAACTTCTGTCGAACCTGTAAAAGCAATCTTGTTTATATCAGGATGATTAACAATGTGTTCCCCCGTAGAACCATCGCCAGTGACTATGTTTACAACACCCGCAGGTAAGCTAATTTCATCACAGATTTCCGCAAAGAGCAGCGCAGTAAGTGGTGTATACTCAGCAGGTTTTAAGACAACAGTATTTCCAGTGGCAAGTGCTGGGGCTATTTTCCAAGCCAGCATGAGCAAGGGAAAGTTCCAAGGAATGATTTGACCACAAACACCAACTGCTTCGTGATTTGGGAACTCACGACTGAGCAGTTGCGCCCACCCTGCATGATGATAGAAGTGTCTAGCAACTAACGGAATATCTATATCGCGTGTTTCACGAATTGGTTTGCCGTTATCTAACGTTTCTAAAACTGCAAGTAAACGAGCATATTTCTGGATACTCCTCGCAAGTGCATACATATAGTTTGCACGTTCAAAGCCAGTGAGTGCTGCCCATAAGGGTTGAGCTTTCTTTGCTGCTGCTACTGCTGCGTCTATATCCTTGTCATTTGCTTGGGCTATATCTGCTAATTTATTGCCATTGGCAGGGTTGTTGCTTGCGAAAAAACTTTTACTTTTGGGCTTGTGCCACTGCCCACCGTAAAACAACTCTGTTTTTTTGTGGCTATCTAGCCACTCCTGTGCTTTATCGGTACTTTCTGGTGCTGGTCCATATGCCATGCTGTCAAAAATGTCCTTTACTGTCATAAAGCCTATTATGCCACGGGTGCATTAACAATATTGAGGATAGGATGACAACTATCCTTTATAGGGAATTTTTAGAGTATATTTTCAGAGCGTGTTTTTGAACTTAGCGAAAAAACCGCCAAGGTGTGTTTATACGGATTGAAACAGGATACTAAAAGTGTTTTAGGTGCCTACTATCTCATAAACACAACCCTTATGCCACTAATTCACACCAACATGTGCTCCGATATGCTTTTATATATAGTGCGTGGGGAGAGACGCTATCTATGAGCAATAATAATGTGGTTGTCAAAGTTAAAATTTGTGGAATTACCAGACCTGAAGATGCACGTTTAGCCGAACAAGCTGGAACAGATGCTATTGGATTGATATTTGCAGAGAAATCAAAGCGACGTGTAGATGTAGCCAGAGCTAAGGAAATTTCCAAAGCTGTGGGTATTTTTACTAAACGAGTCGGCGTTTTTCTCAATTCACCTCTAGATGAGGTTTTACAGATAGCCAACGAACTAAGGCTAGATGCTGTCCAGCTCCACGGCGATGAACCCAATCTATATGTTGCACAAGTAGCAGAGCACTTCCATGTCATAAAAACTGTTGCAATTGTCAATGAGGTTGATAGAAACCTCTTAGAGCAAATTCCAGCACACGCACTACTTATAGAAGGTGCAACCCCTGGCAGTGGTGATGTTTTTGACTGGTCAAAAGCAGAGGGTTTACGTGGCATGCCACATTTAATTCTTGCAGGTGGATTGACGCCAGAGAACGTTGTCGCTGGCATCGATGCTTTTCAGCCTTATGCAGTAGATGTTGCATCTGGTGTTGAGAAGACTGTTACTGATGCTACACAAAACACCCCAAATACTGGTCTCGCTACAAATTACCCCACCAAAGATGCACGCAAGGTACTAGATTTTGTACGTGCAGCCAAAGGTCAATAAAGTTATCCACAAAATTTAAAAAGTTATCCACACCCTAAACCAGCACTTGGGGAAAAGTGGGGTTTGTAGTGTTCTCATCGCATTAATCTAATTCTGTTAAGTATTTTACACGAGTATGAGAAATCGAAAAAGACGATTTTGTGCGTCTAGGACGTACAAATGACCTTTTCCTTATCTTCATCAAAGCTCTAACAAAAATATTGCGACTATGTCAAGTACTTGACATGGCAAATTTATGTGTGAACATTAATAATAAGTTAAGAAGTGTTATCCACAGCTCTTAAGAGTTATCCACAGGTAGGGCTTGCATTCCAAAAACATTAATGATAGTTCCTTTTGAGAAATTGCTGACAGCCTAAAAAGGTTAGTAAACATCAGGCTTTTTAGATATGTTGACTTAGTTATCGCAATGCTGTGGATTAGCTTTTAGTCCCTGCTACGGTTTTTAGCTATGTTCTTAATTTGCATTGCTCAAGTTTTTTGGCGTAGTGCGTACCAACAAATAAAATATAAATCCTGCACTTAACCAAGTCTAAAAGGTGATTTGTGTTGGGTCGGAAACTAGCTTCATCAACCAAATTTGACTGCAATAGCAAGACTGATGGGCAAGGCTGTATATCCTACAAGAGCTTCTACTTGAACCTGTTTTGATAGGGTAAGTTCTATTTTGACTTTAGAATCTAAATACGTTGGACACAGTTACATCCTAAAAAGCTTATGTTTGTTTAGATATGACCTTATAGAAGAACTTAGTGGAAAGAAAAATTCGGTTATGCATAAGATAATTAGTGACCGTGCTAACCTTATAGAAAAATCCATTAGCAATAAAAATTCAGAAACGGGTAGACTAATTGCGACTTATTTAGACACCTGTTGAAAATAGCTAACAAACTAAGAGGACGTAAAGAATATGGATAATCCTAAAAACGGCGCACAAAACCTAATCACCACCTTAGTCCAAAACGGCGTAGAAGTCTGCTTCAGCAACCCTGGAACTTCCGAAATGCACTTCGTCGCAGCCCTAGACCAAACCGAAGGTATGCGCGCAGTCCTTGGTCTCTTCGAAGGCGTTTGCACAGGCGCAGCCGACGGGTACGCCCGCATGACTGGCAAACCAGCTTGCACCCTGCTCCATTGTGGCCCCGG
>CALHRJ010000207.1 GCA_938038395.1 uncultured Deinococcales bacterium
TGACCTAACAGACAATGCATCTCTAGCGCACCTACTCAAGTATGACTCTAACTATGGGAAATTCCCAGGTGAAGTTACTTCAGACGAAGATAACATCTATGTAGATGGTCATAAAATTCAAGGCACTGCAGTCCGTAACCCAGCAGAATTACCTTGGGGCGATCTTGGTGTAGATGTTGTAGTTGAATCAACAGGTTTTTTCCGTACACGTGAAAAAGCTGGTCTTCACTTAACTGCTGGTGCTAAGAAAGTGCTTATCAGCGCACCATCTCCAGACGCTGACTTTGACATCATGATGGGTGTCAACGCTTTTGAGTACGATTCAAGCACGGGCGACATTATCAGTAACGCAAGCTGCACAACCAACTCTCTCGCTGCTGTTATGAAACTCATCAACGATGCTTTTGGCGTAGAGCAAGCAATGCTAACAACCATCCATAGCTACACTAACGACCAAAACATTCTAGATGCACCGCATAGCGACCTGCGCCGTGCACGCAACGCTGCGAGCAACATCATCCCAACAACTACAGGTGCTGCTAAAGCTGTTGCAAAAGTACTTCCAGAATTTGCTGGTATTTTTGATGGTGTAGCTGTGCGTGTACCAACCTCAACTGGTTCACTGTCTGACGTTACTATGACCCTTAAAAAAGAAGTTAGCGCAGATGACTTAAACAAGCTAATTGAAGAAGCGGCAAATGGCGCTTATAAAGGTGTTGTTGAATATACTGATGAGCCAATCGTTTCTAGCGATATTGTTGGTAACCCACACTCAGCAATTTTTGATAGTGGCATGACCAAAACTATGGGCAAAATGGCTAAGATTTTTGTCTGGTACGACAACGAGTGGGGCTATTCAAACCGTATGGTTGATGTGCTCGAGCTCATGGGCGACAACCTCTAAATACTACTTTAGAGCTACTCTTTACAATTTAGCTATCACTCGTAGTATTCAGGTGATAGCTTTTTTTTGCCAATTTGGTAACTATATAGATGCTATGCTGACCTATATAAAGTTTCGTTATACAAAAAATACCGTATCTAAACAATTTAGTAGCTATTAACAAGCACTATACAAATGCTATTTCCATTTACTAATTTATCGCACAAAACATTATTTTATAAGCTGTTCCTGAAGGGAATTATTTATGTCTTTCAAAAGCCTTAAAGATATTACCGTTAAAAATAAAGATGTCGTCATGCGTGTAGACTTCAACTGCCCTATCAGGGAAGAAAAAGGCGTCTTTACCGTCAGTGACGATACCCGAATTCGCGCTGCACTTCCTACTATTACCTATCTTTTAGAACAAGGTGTGAACCGTCTCGTCTTGATGAGTCACTTAGGTAGACCCAAAGGTGAAGTGCAAGATAAATACCGCTTAGAACCTGTTGCCAAACAACTTGCTAAAATCATCAACAAAGAAAAGCAAATGAATCCAGAAATTCGCTACCTTGCAACTGAGGGTCCAGCGACTGCTGAGCAGCAAGAATTTGTTGCGGATGCACCTGAAAATAGCATTACACTCATTGAAAATACTCGCTTTGATTCTAGAGAAAAAGCCAACGATCCTGAACTTGCAAAAATTCTTGCAGGCTACGGAACCGTCTATGTCAATGATGCATTTGGCGCAGCGCACAGAGCACATGCAAGCACAGAAGGTGTAGCACACTTTGTTCCTGATAAAGCTGCTGGTTTACTGCTTGAAAAAGAAGTTACTATTCTTGGCAACCTAATTAAGTCTCCTGAAAAACCATTTAAAGTCATCATAGGTGGTGCAAAAGTTAGTGACAAAATTGGCGTTATCGAAAACTTACTAGACGTTGTTGATGAAATCCTAATCGGTGGCGCTATGGCTTATACCTTTTTCAAGGCACAAGGTGGCGAAGTGGGTAAGAGCTTAGTTGAAGATGACAAACTAGACCTTGCTCGTGAACTTATGGTCAAAGCTAAAGAAAAAGGCGTGATTATTCGCCTACCACAAGACTCACTTTGTGCTGTAAAAATAGACAGCAATGTTGTGAGCTTAGTTCATCCATCTGATAAAATTCCTGACCACCTCATGGGTTTAGATGCAGGACCAGCAGCAATCGAAAGCTATATTGACGCACTTCAAGATGCAAAAACTGTCCTATGGAATGGTCCACTTGGTGTTTTTGAAGTACCTCCTTTTGATAAAGGTACCAGAACTATTGCAAACTTAGTAGCTGACCTGAATGGCTTTGTTGTGGTTGGCGGTGGTGACTCTGTTGCTGCGATTAATGCTTCTGGTGTGGCGGATAGCATAGAGCATATTTCTACAGGGGGCGGGGCGTCGCTCGAGCTGCTCGAAGGTAAAAAGTTACCTGGAGTTGTAGCACTTAGTTAAAACACTCTACTATTATTTACCCATGGATATTACACGAGAAGACGTTCTCAATAAGCTATTAACCTTGCACCGCAAATATTCTGGTATGCGAAAGACCACAACAAAATCACAAATGTGTATGCTGTGGTCTGTTGATGACCTACCAGATATTTTAGAAAATACCGAACCACTTGATGAGCTAGAGGATTTATTAGGCTTTGGGTTTGAAGAAGAGGAAGCAGTTACTTTTTACGATATGGATATTTTAGAAGCAACTGACTATATTTGGAACTTAATCAACTCATACGAGAGTTAGCCAAATCATATTTCTTAATTGACTTCCTTTTCATAATTTACCTTCATCCAATCAAGCATCGGTCCATATAGCTCTTCAACCATCGGCTGATTGCTTTCCTCGTATAACCTCAAAAGTTCATCGTTAAATTCTTTAAAGCGAACAAAACTCCGCTGTTTTGGACGAGACATAAAACCAATATGTTTATCCATGATTGCATCAAGGTTATCAGGGCTATAAATTTCTGTGGCGTATAAACTAAAGACGCCCCAAGTCATGTACTCGTTAAAGCTCTTATAAGCAGAATCATAACTAGTACTACTTCTATTTTCCTCTTGCTTATTCCAAAAGGTGTAGTCAGGAATAGCCGCTTCAATCTTCTCTAAATATTTATCTGACAAAGGGTTTACATAGTTGTGGTCTATTTCAGTAAAGACAATTCTTGTTTGCCACGAACTTTCGAGCTCGAGCTCTTCATCCGTCATAC
>CALHRJ010000208.1 GCA_938038395.1 uncultured Deinococcales bacterium
TCATCAGCATCTTCTTGACTACTACGATATGTCACAACAACTTGATAACCAGCTTCAGCTAATCGCTTACAAATAGCAGAACCTATACCACCTGTTGCACCTGTTACCAAAGCTACCTTAGGACTAGTTTGACTCATGAGAATTTCTATACCTATTCACAATCTATGGGTTTAATTCTAAAAAATGTATTTCTAAAAGCTTAATTTCTTAGCTTATATAATTCAATTTAAAATAGCAAAGGTGCCAAAACCATGACACGCCTTGCTATCTGAGTTTAGTTTTGTAAATCTCGGCAGCAAATGCTTACAAATTTAGTCGCCGTATCGTCTAATTCTTAATAACGCCTGTTCTCTATGTCCTGCAAAACCTTCCATTTCACAAATCTTTGCACAGTTTTGCCCAACCAATACACTAGCTGACTTAGTAGCTTTTTGATACGTAACAGTCTTAAGATATTTCCCAACCCACAAACCACCTGTATAACGTGCTGCCTTAGTTGTAGGTAAAATATGGTTCGTTCCGATGGCTTTATCGCCATAGGAAACATTGGTTTCTGGACCTAAGAACAAAGAGCCATAGTTTGTCATATGCTCCAAAAAGTAATCAGGGTCCTTGGTCAATATTTCAACATGTTCAGACGCAATTTCATCTGCAACTTCGACCATTTCTGCGTCACTTTCAGCAAGAATAATCTGACCATATTCGGCCCAAGCTTGCCCTGCTACTTCAGCAGTTGCCAACGTTTCAAGTTGCCTATCGATTTCCCCTTGGATGCCATTGGCTAACTCTGCACTCGTAGTGAGAAGCACCGCAGGAGAATTCGGACCATGTTCAGCTTGCCCTAATAGGTCTGTTGCAATGATTTCCAAATCAGAAGATTCATCTGCTATAACCAAAACTTCAGTAGGTCCAGCAAGTAAATCGATGCCAACCGTACCAAAAAGCTGACGCTTAGCCTCTGCCACAAATGCATTGCCCGGTCCAACCAACATATCCACAGAGTCCATAAACTCAGTGCCCAAGGCCATCGAAACCATAGCTTGAACGCCACCAAGTACATAAATTTCATCTGCACCAGACATAGCCATGGTTGCTACAGTTGCAGGATAAGGTAAGCCATCTTTAGGAGGGGTACACGCTACTACACGCTTAACGCCAGCTACTTTGGCGGTTGCAATACTCATGATGCCTGAAGCAAGCATTGGATAGCGTCCACCCGGAATATAAGCACCTACATTATTGATGGGAATATTTTTATGACCCAAGATGACACCTGGCAGCGTCTCAACTTCAATATCCACAAGCGCAGCACGCTGGTGCGTAGCAAAATTTCTAACTTGGTCTAGCGTAAATTGAATAGCTGCAATTTCGTCATCAGGCACTTGAGAAATTAGGTCATCAATCTGTCCTTGGCTGAGCCTAAAGCTTTCTGGATTATAGTTATCAAACTTTTGTGAAAGCTCACGTACCGCTACTTCACCTCTGGTTCGCACATCTGTGATGATGTCTTCTACAGTTTTACGAACCCCTGCATCTATTGTTTGTTTGGTATCTACATCGATACCTCTTTTTATATATGTTGCCATAATATCTGCCTTTCTAAATATAAAACTTCTTTAAATAATGAATACCTTTAAATAACAGCTTCAGTTAGCCAATTACGCAACAACTTACTAACTGTTCTAGGTTGTTCCAGAGGACTGTAATGCCCACATCCTGCAATCGAAACAAAGCTCGAGTTTGGAATCTGTTTATGCATAGCGTAGTGCAATCCCATAGGTGTAATAGTATCGTCTCTTCCACAAATAAGTAATGTAGGGCAGTTAATTGCTTCAAGATAAGGTCGGCTATCTATCCTAGTTGTCAATGTTCTCAATTGGCGCTTCAGATAATCTGCACCTTGTGTATGTGCCATATCCCAAACTGTAGTCTTACACGCATCTTGAACGATATTTTCTTTGAAGACTTTAACAACCTTTGAAAAACCACCTGCATCAATCTCCCCTAGCCAGTTTTGCCAAGTTTGTTGCTGACTGAACGATGTGCCCGCAGGATTCACATTCATAAGCGTCATAGCCTTAACACGTTCTGGTGCTTGACGCTGCATTTCTAGCGCAATCACACCACCCATTGAAAAGCCAACAAGAGAAAATTCCTCAGGTAGTTTTTGCAAAATAGTATTCGCCATTTCCTCAACCGACTCACCATCACTCAAAGTGTCTATGGTGATTGAAGCCATGTCTTGCAAATACTCTTTTTGATAGCTAAAGCAATCTTCTGTACAAAGTGTGCCTGTTAAAAATATTAGATTCTCTTTTTTCATACTTTGATCACTGTATTTCAAATGCTATATCCACAACATTTAAAATGTACTAAAAATCAGTTGGGCATCCACAAATGACAACATCAACTATAAAATGTCATTCTGAGCAAAGCGAAGAATCTCTGTCAACTACCTACAAAAGCGAGATTCTTCATTTCACTTCGTTCCATTCAGAAT
>CALHRJ010000209.1 GCA_938038395.1 uncultured Deinococcales bacterium
CGACGTGATTCATCTTTAAAAACAATATCTTTTGCCATTATTTAAGCTCCCTTATTCGACAATTGCGTGAATGTCACGCTCGGCCATGATCATTAAGTCAGCGCCGTCGATACTAATCTCAGTGCCGCCATATTTAGCAAAAACAACAGTGTCGCCAACTTGAACTTCAAGTGCAACACGCTCGCCATTGTCTAAAACTTTGCCAGTACCTACAGCAATTACCTTGCCGCGTTGGCTTTTTTCTTTTGCACTATCAGGTAGTACAATACCGCTTGTTGTGGTTTGAGGCTCATCGATTACTTCGATAATAAGCTTGTCACCAATTGGTTTAAGACCCATTATTTTTCCTCCTATGAAGAATAAAAACTTTTAGCAGTCTCCTATGGAGAGTGCTAATAACGTCAAGAATATTATTCTAATTACTATCTGATTGTCAAGTGGTTTGAGTGCCTTATACTCAGATTTATGCATATATCTAAGTCTTTGTAGTCTAAGTATGAAGGTTTTGAGCGAGTTTTGTAAGGTATTCTTATCTAAATTTTAAAAAAAGATTACAAAAAAATAACTACTCACAGAATGAGTAGTTAAAAGCGTTTTCTATTTTTTGAATTTAATCACCTTTGGTAGCAGCACGGTAGTAAATACTCATCGCTAAACCTGCAATGAGTGCAATGGTTGTAATTCTATCTAAAGAGGCAAATCTGCCCACATCACTAAAGAGTTTGATTAGCCATTCTGAAATGCTGACAAAAAAGTAGCTGACGTTATTGGTATTGACATAAACAATGCCAAGACCTACGAGTAGCAAGAGTACAAGTAAACCAGCACCTAGCCATTTTGCCACTCTATTAACAAAGAAGCGAACTAAGATGCCTAGCAGTAGGCCAACCAAAAACCAAAGACCTGCTGAAGAAACAATTCTTGGTAAGTCTGCCGTAGTTTGGGCAGCTTGCGGTATAAGTGGGGTTAATGAGCTTATTAAATCCATGAATTCACAATTTCCTAAATATAGTCTACCTGAAAATATACCATCAAATGAGAAAAGCTTTACAAAGTTGTCTTTATTAGTGGCAGGCTAAGCATTTTACTATAGCTATCATAACCTAATCTTTTTTAAGCTAGCCCTGTTTCAAGCCCACGATAAGCATAGCAACAAAGCCACCAGTAAAGGGCAGGTCCATTGTCATTCTGTCTATAAAGCCACGCCAGCCTTGATTGATGTTATCAGGTTCGAAAAAAGGGTTGAGTGCGCTTTGAATGCGGAACCAATCAATGTTTATGTAACCTTGGCTAGCTGCAAGTTGTAACAATACAAACAAAATACCAATAACAATGATTAGCACTTTGCTGATTTTTTTGATTGCATAGCCAGTTGCAAAGCCTAAAAAGCCGCCTAAAGACAGTTGCCCTAAGAAAGGCATAAGCGTTGTGATATCTACTAGGGGCTGTTCGTTCAAATTCGCCATATACATCAGTTTAACAGACTAAAGTCTGGGATATTATGAGTAGGGGTGCCTTTGCTTAAAGGTCGGAAGATACTTAAGGTAGTCGTAAGGTTATTCTATTTCAAGACGCACCTTGAAGTTTTTTTAAAAGCAAAAAAACGTCTGTTTGTACTGAATTAATTTTCAGTTTTGCATAGGAGGCACTTTGTTTGCTGTTAGAACTTCATGTGCTGTTAGAAATGCTGTTTGCCCAGTGAAGCTAGCGAAGCTTCAGGCTAGTTTAGGATTAGCAATCTAATAACCTAAACAGTCAAGTCTAAAAACAGAGCATAATTTAAAATTGACTTCTTCTAACATAAGCCATTTCAAATCTGTAGAAATTGCCAATGTTCATTTAATTTAAAAGTCAATCCTTAAGCACTAACCTCAGCTTCATAGCTACCTTGTGGGAATTGTGCTAATACATGTTTTACAAATGCGTCTTTGTCTTTCTTGTTTATAAGTGAAACAACACAACCACCAAAACCACCACCTGTGATTCTTGAACCGTGGCAACCTTCAAAACTAATACAGGCGTCCATGAGTTCATCAGGAGCATCTGCAGAAGTTTGGTAATCATCTCTCAGCGATATATGTGATTCAGTCATAAGTTCACCAAAATGTTTAGCGTCGGCTGATTGCATTGCTGTTTTTGCAAGCTCAACACGTGCATTCTCACTAAAAAGGTGTCGAGCACGTTTTTGCAAAGTTGCATCACTAAGTTTTGCTGCATCATCTGCTTGAAGGTTTCGCAAACCTTTTAGACCCTCTAAACCAAGTGCCTCTGCAATCGCCTGACATTCTTTCACTCTGGTTTCGTAGCCAGAATCATCATGGTTATGTTGTGCATTTGAGTTGATAACTACAAAGAGCCATTCGCTAGGAATGCTCACAACTTCATAGTCAAGTGATTTGCAATCTAAAACAACTGCTTGACCAATGTCTGGCACGCTGCAGGCAAATTGGTCTAGGATGCCACAGGGAATGCCAACATAGTCGTTTTCAGCTTTTTTACAGAGTAGAGCAAGTTCTACATCGCTTATGTCTAGGTTGTCGATTTTACGCCATGCTCGAGCTGCGGCTACCTCAATCGCAGCAGAACTAGATAATCCTGAACCTGTAGGTACGTTGCTATGAATCGCAATATCTAAACCACTTAGTGTGTGCCCTGCTTCGGTGAATGCCCAAGCAACACCTGCTAAATATTTGCCCCAGTCTTCAACTTGTGAGCCATTTAATTCAAAAACAGTTTCACTACCAACACCACTTGAAACGGCTGTAACTTGATTACTATTATTTTTAGCAAAGCTAAAGCTTGTCTTTAAACTGAGCGCAGCAGGGAAGACGAAGCCATCTATATAGTCAGTATGGTCACCGATAAGATTGACCCGACCTGGGGCTTGGGAGTGATGACTTGCTTTATAACCAAAGTAGGACTCGAATAGTGTATTTGCTTGAGAAAGACCTGTATCAGTGCCAGAATTCATGACCATAAATTATCATTTTTTATAGGGATTGGAAACATCCGTCATGCTTGTTTTGCATAGTTATGTTGTGAAGCATCAAAATATTCGGCGCTGAATTATCTTTTACAATAAAGTTATAAGCATTTTAAATAAATCGCAAATACCCTGTAAAAATAGGGTATTGCAATTTCCAAAGACTATTGCTATAGTTACTTTGTTAAAGGAATTACTTTAAGAACAATTCTTTTTTACATAAATCAAATTCGAAAGGTAGGTATCAATCAAAATGAACTTAAGAAACAGAAGTATCCAAGCTTTAGTTGTGCCTTCATTTGCCAGAATTTGTCGTGAGGTCTATCTTTTTATTTAAGAACACGAGTGTTTGTTTTTAGATAGTTGATAGCCCAGCGCAAATAAGCCGCTGGGTTTTTTTATTTCCCCATCTATACATTTTTAAAGTTGAAGAAAGGAGCATTTTTAATGATGCAGTTTTATGTCTTGGTATGTCTTATGCCACCTCAAACTAAGAAAGTAAGCGATTAAGCCGAAACCGTTCATAGATCCTATAGACGGTTTCAAGATTGAAGAAACATTTTTAGAAAATGCTATAGGAGATTATTGTGCACTATTTGAATTTAAGTCCTGAATTACAGTTAGCGCAGGCGCAAGAACGAGTGGAAACATTACACAGAGAGGCAAGTGTTTATAGGTTGACTCGTGGTCAATCTTGGCAGAAAGTTTTGAGGAAGAGAGTTGCAGATGATTTGGTTAGGGTCGCGGGGTGGCTTGAGCCCACCCCAGCCCCCTCTAATCCATCTGTGCTAGATAGCCTCTCTACAAACCTATCAAAATAACCAAAGCCTAAAATTTTTAGCACTGCATTTGAATAAATAGATGCAGTGCTATTTTTTTTGGATTAGGTAAAGTTACTCAAGGCTATATGCTGTGTGTATTTTGAACAGCGAATGCCCTAACCTATCTAAAGACTGAAACGTTAAACTTAAGAAATTCGCGCATAAACTAGGAATAAGAGCAAGCAAGTAAAACTAAGCAAGTAAAACACTACTCAGGAGTACGAATGTCAGAATCAAATTCACAAATAAATTCACAAATAAATTCACAAATAAATTCACAGCTAACCTTAAATAGAGCCTTACGTGTTGCCGTTATCGGTGCTGGACCATCTGGATTTTATGCTGCCGAAGCACTTATCAAACAAGAAGATATGGATGTTTCAGTAGATATTTTTGATCGTTTACCTGCGCCTTATGGATTAGTCCGCTATGGTGTTGCGCCTGATCACCAAAAGATAAAATCAGTTACACGTATGTTTGATCGCACAATTAGCCATGAACGTGTGCGCTACTTTGGCAATGTTGAATTTGGTAAAGACTTAAGTCATGCAGATATGCGTAAACACTACGACGCAGTTGTTTATACAGTAGGTGCATCTTCTGATCGTAGTTTGAATATTGCAGGTGAGGATTTAGCAGGTAGCATTTCAGCAACTGAATTTGTAGCTTGGTACAACGGCCACCCAGACTATAAAGACTTTGTGCCGAATCTTGATGCTGAAAGCGTTGTTGTCGTAGGCATGGGCAACGTAGCTGTAGATGTTTGTCGCATATTGGCAAAGACCGCTGATGAGTTACAAGCTGAGTCAGATATAGCAGACCATGCTATTGAAGCACTTAGAGCTAGCAACGTTAAAGATATCTATATGCTTGGTCGCAGAGGTCCTGCGCAAGCAAAATTCACCACTAAAGAGCTTCGTGAATTAACAGAATTAAGCAATGCGGACTTAATCATTGATCCAGCTGATTTAGAGCTTGATGCTGTGAGCGAAGCCTCTTTAGAAAATGATAATAATTCTAAAAACAATATAAAAGTGATGCGCCAATTTTTAGAAGAAGCTGCAACTGCGGAAAGTCCTGAGCCTAAGCCAAGACGTCTACATCTGAAATTTTTAGTATCTCCTAAAGAACTGCTGGGTGATGCTGAAGTCAATGCTGTGCGCCTTGAGAAAAACCGTTTAGAGGATGATAATGGCTATCTCAATGCTGTTGGTACAGGTGAGATGCAAGATATAGCAGCAGCGATGGTCATGCGTTCTGTAGGCTATCGTGGTGTGCCACTTGCCGATGTGCCATTCAATGAGCGTCGTGGCACAATTCCAAACGTTGAAGGTCGCGTGACTGATACCGAAGGTAATGTAATCACAGGTGAATATACTGCTGGCTGGATTAAGCGTGGGCCATCTGGTGTGATTGGTACAAATAAAGCAGATGCCATCGAAAGTATGCAGAAATTACTTGAAGATGTTGCTTCACTAACTTTAGTAGAAAACGCTGATGCTGATCCAAGTTCTGTTGAAAAGCTACTTGCTTCTAAAGGGATTCGCTATGTGCGATTTGATGACTGGAAGCATATTGATGCTTTAGAACTTAAAGCTGGTGAAGAACAGGGTCGTCCGAGGGTAAAGTTTGTGAGTGTTGAGGAAATGCTCGAGCTGTGTGAACCTGTAACTTAGTTGTTTAGCTTAGTTTTTCAGCCTAAAACGCTAACTAACTACCGCGAAGCAGACTTCTTATCTAGTTTACTTCAAGCAATGTTCAAACGCTTTTACAAAAATGAGAAGCGATTAAAAGCTTTCTTTAGGTAATTGGCTAACATTTCGCTAACGTTTCCCTTATACTTTTTTATAAGTTGTTCTTGACCTGAACTTTGTGGAGGAGGAAGGGACTTGGGCAACGGATTAATCTCAAACCTTGGTTTGAGTCTGTAGCTGCGGTATTTTGGGAGAGGTGCCAAAACTACGATAATCCTATACTTTATGGCCAATTATTTTGCTTGATTTTACCTTTCTAGGTTTAATCTTGTCCGATTTGCAGCCAACTTTACTTACATTGCCCCCAATGCTAAGTTTTACAAA
>CALHRJ010000210.1 GCA_938038395.1 uncultured Deinococcales bacterium
TACTGAACTCTAGAAGAATAGAATAACATACAAGCAGGCAAATCAAGCTGCGATTTGATTATCGGAATAAAAGTCAGTTTGGCTAGTTTTAAGGGAACTGAAAGAAATAGATTTAGCTAAAGCACGTCTAATTCTAGTAACAGACGGTGGACCAGAGGGCTTCCACCAAGGCATAGCTTCAATGTGCTCTGCATTTTCTAAGGTGATTGAAAGTAAACGCAAAAGGCTGTAAGCAATTAAAGTAAAAGTAGCATGACGTTTGATAGGTGTAAAAGAACGTTGTTGACAATCTGCAAAGCCACCAAAAGTTTTAACCTCATCAAATAAGTCTTCTATCTTGAAACGGCGAGCATAGAGTTCAAGTAAACGCACAGGACTCATGGTCAGGTCAGTAGAAAAGAAGACATTCATCTTAACTTTCTTTTTAGTGCGTTGAGGAAAGATGACGACTAAAATAGGTTGAGAACCTAAAGTACGACTAGGCATAAGAACATCAACAAAGGCTTTGATAGTAACTGTTTTCCCATAGATTTTTAAGCTTAGAAGTTGATGTTTAGAACGACGACGATAGAGGTGAAGTGGTTTAACTTTTGTGCCACGTAATTTAGGTCTACCAGCTTTAGGCTTCTTAGGTTGTATAGGTACTTGATAAAGTGCAGCATTGCTTCTCAAACGACTGACCATCACCACGTTGGCAATATCAAAAGCAAGCTTGCCTTTAGCATAGAGATTATCAACCAAGAGGATTATCTTCTTACCTGACCACGTAAAGCGTTTGAGTAATAACTCAGCAAGTTCAATCTTTGTTTTAAACTCCCAGTCTTCTGGACAATATTTCTTTGGTACAAACAGCAAAGCAGCAAGTGGAAAAGCAAAGCACTGTTTACCTTGTTCAACCAGTAACGCTAATACAACCCAGCAATGCGCTCTTACGCGTCGTTTATGTGCACCAGGATTCTTATCTGTAGGATCTAGATAGTAGCCTAACCCAAAGAAAGCTTTGCCTACTTTTTTAACTAGAGTATCGTCTATAGCTATGAGCAAGGTATCGCCTAAATGTAACTTCTCAGTTAACAAATCCAATAACGTCTGACTCAGTGCTTTACATGAAAACTTACCTTGTCGCAGAAACCAATAAAGTGTTGTCCAATGTTTCTCTTTGTAAATACCACTATGCCGCATCAATTCTGTTATACAATGTGGCAAACCAATCAGTGACATCCTACTCAACATAATCACAACAAAATGTTGGTAGCCTGCTTTTCTAAAACAACTTGCAAATTCACTTAATAACGGTATGATTATTCGAGCATCCACTTTTTACTCCTGTCTTTCGCAAAAAAACTAGAGTCTAGTGGATGCTCCTTTATTTGTCAATTCATTCTGGCTTTTCAGGTTTTAAGAATTCTAAACCTCAGAACAACTGATATTAAAGCATCATAGTATTCAACAAGTCTAGCTTCAATACCACCAATAAGATTCTTTGGTGAAGTGCTTAGTTCATCTTGTGTATCATCAATCAATTCTATATCTTGATCAATGTTCCATCGGATAACAGAAGATACTTGTACATGTCCTTTTATTTGTTCTAAAGATAAGGAATTCAAATAATCAAAATCTGAACCTAAACACCAATGCGATGAATCTTCGTAAAGATCAGGATTAGTTCCTTCATGATACCAATAAGAATGGTAATAAAAGGAGTCATTGAGCTCATCTTTCTTGTCAACAACAACGTTGCCATGCATAATAAGTCCTGGATCAGCATGACGCTGCGCTAAGAAGCGTTGTCTTGGCTCAAACTGTCTCAGAGGTCTATGCCAGTTTTGAATTTTTTGTCCATACTTTTTTTGTTTCATTTTGACAAAACCCCTTTTCAAGGCATAAAAGATCTAAAGACCCAATAGTCAACAAAAATATGACTAAAGACCATAATAAAAGACAGCATAAAGATTGCAAGACTGACTTAAGAATCGATTTGAGAACTAATGTTACTAAGCAAAATAAAGACTTGTGAGTAAAATCTAGACCTAAGAGAAAGAAACTAATTTAATGTTTGTTTTTGGTGGGTGTGTTGAAACTGGAAGCTACTTGCCTAATACCATCGAGTGTTTGTTGGACTCGGAATGAACTTCGAATTAGTAGCTTACAAAAAAGTTTTTCCATTGTCAAGCTCTTCACAAATGCCAAGAAAAGAAATGAATCATTTTTAAGTACACAGAAAGATAATTTATGTTCTTCAAAACATTTTGAAAATATTACGGTATTCTATCATTTTGTGACATTTATGAAGCTGAGTTAAAGTCATCATCCTTGACAGCGGGCATAATTCTTTGCTACGCTCTCTAACTATGATAGTTTTAGGGAACAACACATCACATTCTGTAGCTATTTGTGTGGCGCATCGCCAGACAAAGGTTTCCTTGAACTATTGTTTTCATTAGCTAGATACTTTCTAAACTAAAAACAATCTCAAGGAGCCTTTATAGGCTTCTTTTTTTATATTGGGTGTAGCTCAATTGGCAGAGCATCGGTCTGTGGCACCGAAGGTTGCGAGTTCGACCCTCGTCACTCAATCCATTTTTGAGATGGAAGTTTTAGATAGTTATTCTTTTGAAGGGAGAATAGGTATGAGCGAACACGCTAACTTTATTTTGATTAAAGACGGCACTGTAAAATACGGTAATCACCGTTTTGGTGCTGATCTTGTATGGCAATTTGCCTTGGCAGGCAGAGATATAACAGTGGATTATATTGAAT
>CALHRJ010000211.1 GCA_938038395.1 uncultured Deinococcales bacterium
AATAAAAATACAGTTTCCTTAATGTCACAAGGAAAAAACAATCCTATCAATATCATTCGTCCAGATAACGCTCCAAGTGGTGCCTACTTTGACCCCAAAGCCTACATGCGAAATATGCTCAATATGATTGGTCATGTTAGAAGTGAGGTTGGTGACGAAGTAGAATTATTGCATGACGTGCATGAACGACTTGGCACCATCAATGGTGTCCAGTTTGCAAAAGATGTTGAACAGTTTAAGCTATTCTTCCTTGAAGACTTATTTGCGCCTGAAGACATCGAGTGGTTTGAACGAGTACGTCAACAAACATCAACTGCACTGGCTATGGGAGAACTTTTTAATAACCCTCGTGAATGGCAACCACTTATTGCTGGTAAGCTGATTGATTTTATTCGAATGCACGTTAGTCAGATGGGTGGTATTACCCCAGCAAGGCATGTAACTTCTTTTGCCAATCACTATGGCATTCGTACTGCTTGGCATGGGCCTGCTGATACTTCGCCAGTTGGTCACGCAGCAAATTTACACCTTGATGTCTGGGCACCGAACTTTGGTATACAAGAGTGGTGCCGTTTTTCTGATCATGTTTATGACATGTTCCCAGGTTTACCAGAAGTCAGAAATGGCTATATGTATCCGAATGATAAGCCTGGTCTTGGCATCGATATAGATGAAAAGCTTGCTGCAAAATATCCATGTGAGGATTTTGTTGAGGAGTGGACGCAGACTAGATTACCAGATGGTAGTCCGACGAGACCCTAAACTCTTGTTTAGCAGATATCAACCAAAAGAAAGCCGAGGCATCATCACCTCGGCTTTTCTTATTTGTGTACTAGAATATCTAAACAGGTAAAACGCTTGATAATGCTTCTGTTTTTAGTTCGGGTTTATCTTTATAGAGATAGCAAGAGGCTGTTTGATACGGCTCGAGCTGAAATAATCCTGGACGTGACTTACATACATCCATAGCATGCGGACAACGAGAATAAAACTTACAACCCGTACCAATAACACTATCTTCACTGGGTACCAAATCCGTCTGCCCCCAGCGTCTGTTCAAATCAGGCCAAGGTATAGAATCCACTAGGAGTTGCGTGTAAGGATGTTGAGGCGTTTTAATAACCTCATCCACCCCACCAGCTTCCATAACGGAACCTCTGTAAAGTACCATAATTGAATCTGCGATGTGAAATGCAGTGGTTAAATCATGAGTAATATAGATAATCGAAACACCATAGTCTTTTTGAAGGACTTGAAGTGTTTCCAAGATATTTGCTCTAAGCGATGCATCAACCATAGAAACAGGTTCATCTGCAATTAGAATCTTAGGGCGCATAATCAAAGCCCTAGCGATGTTAATACGCTGCCGCTGACCACCTGAAAGTTGGTGGGGATAACGGCCTAAAATCTCATCAGGCTGCAACCCAACTGCTGTTAAAGCTTCATTCATTTTTTCTCTAGCTTCGTGTTTATTAGAGGCTATTTTGAAACGATTGATAGGTACTTCTAGCAAGTGGTCAACAGTATAGAAGGGATTAAAGACAGCAAAAGGGTCTTGGAAAACAGCTTGGACTTCTTTACGGAAAGCTACCTTTTCCTTACCACGTAGATTATCAATATCTTTGCCTTTATACAGAATTTGACCGTGGGTCGCAGATATAAATCCCAGAAGGAGCATGGCAAGTGTTGTCTTACCACTGCCACTCTCCCCTGCAACGGTAAGAATTGTTGGTTCTTCTTCTTTAAGCGTAAAAGATAAATTATCTAAAGCAACAGTTTCATCTTTGCCAGGATTATAAATCTTACTGACATTTTTGAATTCTAAAAGTGGTGCCATTTAAGCCACTGCCTTTTCATTTTCTTCTGCATATAAATGGCAAGTAACACGTCTACCACCTGTCAAAACTTGGTTTTCAGGACGTGTTGTTTTACAGTGGTCCATAACATCTCGACATCTTGGGTGAAAAGCACAGCCATTGGGTAAGCGAAGTAGCGACGGTGCCATACCTGGAATGCCTTCAAAAACACCTTTTTCTTCAAGTTTAGGTAGACTTCTGATTAATGCTTGCGAATAAGGGTGCTTAGGGTCAGTGAACATTTCACGAACTGTGCTTACTTCGACCAAACGCCCCGCATACATTACGGCAACTTTATCCATTGATTGTGCCATTAGACCCATGTCATGCCCGATTAAGATTACCGCTGCACCGATTTGTTCTTGGATTCGGTTGATGGTTTCCATAACTTGACGTTGGGTGACTACATCCAAGGCACTTGTTGGTTCATCGGCAATGATGACTTTGGGCTCGAGCAGAATTCCAATTGCGATACAAACTCGCTGCTTCATACCTCCAGAGAGTTCATGAGCATACATTTTGAAGACTTCTGGCTTCAACTCAACAGATTCAAGTGCAGCAATCGCTCTTTCTTTCATTTCTTCTTTTGACACATCTTTTGTATGTGCCTTCATTGCGTCCACAAGTTGAGAGCCTATTCGAGTTACAGGATTTAAAGAATTCATAGCACCTTGAGGAATATAGGCTATCTGACTGAGCCGAGCTTGAAGCATGTCTTTGTCAGACAAAGACATCAAATCTATGTCACCCACAACAACGTTGCCTGCTTCAATCCTACCTGGCGCTTTAATCATTCGCATCATGGCTAAAGCCATCGTACTTTTCCCAGAACCAGACTCACCCACTAGACCAATTTTTTCTCCAGCCTTTAGGGTAAGGTTTACCTTATCAAGTGCTTTGGCGCGACCTGCATCTGTATAGTAACTCACTACTAAATCTGTAACGGTTAAAACTGTTTCTCGTTCGCTTTGAGCTGCCTGTGTAGTAGCTGCCTGTGTAGCAGCTGCTTGTGTAGTAGTTGTCATTATTCAGATGTCCTTATGCGTGGATTCGCAAGCTCATCAATACCCATATTGATAAGTGCGAGCGAAGCTAAAATGAGTGCCAGCGCAACAGTTGGACCAATAGGCCACCACCACCAACCATTAAAAAATGCTGCCTGAGATTGTGCTGACCAAAGTGTGTTACCAAGCAAAGGTTCTCGCAGAGGTCCAAGCCCCACGACGGATAAATATAGCGAAGCAAATACCGCCTGAAACACTTGATTTACAAATGCTGCCGCTATAAAGGGTAACAGGTTAGGCAATATCTCTCTAAAAATAATGCCAAAAGAATTCATCCCTGAAAGTTTAGCCACCGAGACAAATTGTCGCTCTTTCATAGTTAGAACTTGCGCCCTGATAACCAAGGTTGGCCCCATCCAAGCAAGCATAAATACCACAAAGGCCATCGTCAAGATCGTGACACTTCGCTTATCTATAGCACCTGCAATAATCACGTGAATTAAAAAGGCTGGAATAGGAATGAGGATTTGACATATGGTGCTTATTGTCTTATCTAAGATGCCACCAAAATAAGCTGATAAGAAGCCTAAAACAGTACCAACGATCGTGCCCAAAGCACCAGCAAAAAGACCAATAATAGCAGTCTGCCAAAGTCCAATCACCATAGCAGGGTACAAGTCACGACCAAAAAAATCTGTACCTAATGGGTATTTCCAACTAGGTGGTTGTTGTGGGCGGACAGCGAGTGGATAAGCATCTTTTGGATTAATAGTAAGTAATCCATAAACTGTAAATATTGTAAGACCCAGCATAATGGCTAAACCAATAGTCAAGCTAGGATTACGACGAAGATAGCGTCCCAGGAGCACTAGTCTACCTGGGCGCTTAATAAGGTTTTGATTTAAGCTAACAGATGACACACTTTCTCCTTAGGTATGTTTGATTCTGGGGTCTAGCAAAGGATATAAAAGTTCGACAATAATCATGAGTGTTGCAACGCCCATAGTTATAAACAGCACGATGCCATATATGACCAAAAAGTCATTCGATCGTATGGCAGCAAAGAGTACTGAACCTACACCTGGCAGACCAAATATAGATTCCACAACAATTGCATTGACCACAACATTACCAAGTGCAAGTGCAAAGCCAGTCACCTGTGGCAAAAGTGCATTTCGTAAGTAATAATCTCTAAAAATAGTGCGTGCACCAAGTCCTTTGTGTTCTGCGTAAGTAACATAATCTTCACCTTGAATCGTTACACCCATGCCACGCATAGACAAAACCCAGCCCCCTAAGGAACCAAATATAAGCGCTAGTGCTGGCAACATTTGATGCCACAAAAGATTAAGTATAAAGCTAAGTGAGAATTCAGGAATGGTTCCAATAGAATAGACGCCACCCAAAGGTGCAAGCTTTAATTTAAAGCCAATAAAGAAAATCAGGAGGATGGCTAATAGTACTGGTGGAACACCTTGCAACATAACAAATGATGTTGCAAAACCACGAATCCAATTAGGTGTTTGAGGCCAAGCAGATAAGGCACCTAAGAGGTTGCCAATTACAAAAGCCAAAATAGTAGTGACAATCAGTAGCCCAATTGTCCAAGGAAGCGATTCCCATAAAAGCATAGCTACTGTTTTAGGATATAAGTTTAAACTTACACCCAAATCAAATCTTGCGATTCCAGCAAGGTAATCAAAATATTGTTGAAAGAGGGGTTTATCAAGGCCAAAAGCCCGACTATAGTCTGCGATTATTTTCTCCAAATCAGCAGGTGCAAAGCCACCCATTCTCGCTAATTCAGCAAAGCGCTCACGCACAGGGTTACGAGAAGAAAGTCTCGGAATAAAAAAAGTTATTGTAGAAGCTGCCCACACCACCAAAAACAGATACAGGATGCGTTGGCCGATATACTTTAAGCTCACGCCTTAAAGTCCTTTCAGTAAACTAAGTACTGCTGCAAAAATCAAACCAAAATAAGAAAACATGTATTTAATCCTTTATAGGATGAAACATCTCATTGAGTCTGTCTTTTAAATGAGTCTGTCTATCAAATGAGTCTGTCTATCAAAATAGTTCAAATTAGTTGCCACTTTGTACTTAAATAAGAATAAACCAAAGCTATGTAGCAAAACGCCACATAGCCTCAGATTTTTACTCAACTTTGGAATTCAATTATTGGTACTCTAAAACTTATTCCGCAGCTTCTAGATTCGTAATCACAAGCATACCTGTATGTGCCCAGAAAGCACCGTTGGTACCCATCGCAGGATTAGCTGTTGTAGGCCAATTAGTCCAATTGGTTTGGTTATAGGGAATACGGTGTAACCATTGAATAATTGGGATATCAATCTGCTCAGACCAATATATACCTAAGGCTTCTGCAGCAAGTTCTTGGAATCTAGGATCGTCATCGCTTAGTGGTGCCATTTCATCAAGAATTGCATCGTATTCTGGGTTGATATAACGTGAGAAGCGATTGCCGCCTGCTGAAGTACCATTAGCAGCACTGAACCTACTATGATAGAGCTCGAGCGCAGCATATGGGTCTTTCAAACTAGCACCATGCCCAAACATATATAGTCCAGCAACACCATCACCCATTTGTTGATACGCATCTTGAACAAAACTTACGTCACTATCAAAACCACCATTGCGTAACATCTCAACCAAAATTGGCACAATGTCACTGTGAATGCCCTCAAAACCTAAAATAGTAGCATCAACTGTTTCACCATCTTTTTCCCACAAATCATCACGGTTCATGGTGAAGCCAGCTTCTTCCATCAAAGCCGCACTTGCATCTGGATCATAAAGACCAGGCTGCAGCTCTTCTTCAAGCGCTTTTACAGCTGGGCTATCAACAAATGCTTGCAGACCAGGATAGAGCGGGAATGGGTAAATTGTAGCAATTTCTGCACCTTCATAAACAAAGTCATTAATCAAACCACGGTTAATTACTAAGCTCATGGCACGGCGAACTCTTGCATCGTCATAAGGTGCAAGTTGTGTGTTCATCCACAAAGAATTTGGCCACCAATCAAGATAACCATAGGGTGGTTGGTCTCCACTATGTGTCGTTACTTTTGGATTATTAGCAATGATATTATCGATAACTGAACTACGCATATCTAATGCAGAATCAAGTTCAGAATTCACAACACGTTGTGCCACAATGTCCATGCCTTGACCAACTTGACCACCAATATTAAAGTAAACAACACGTTTAACATCAGGTGTATCGATACGGCCAGCTTCAACAGCCCACCAGTCTTCACGGAGATCATAAACTTTTTGATTTACATCCCAACTAACGATACTATATGGACCTGAGTGTGGCATATCCGCACCACCTTCAAACTCACTCACCTCTTCTACAGCTTCTAGTACATGAGCTGGAACAATTGGAATACCTGTATCAAACTTTAGTGTCAGGACTTCAAATTTAAAGCGAGGAGCAGGTTGGTTAAAGGTTAATTTGACTGTCAAATCATCAACCGCTTCTACAGATTCCATAAACTGGTTAAACGCAGCATTATATGGCAAGGTGCCAATATTCTTTTGACCTTCAAAAGTGAATACAACATCTCGAGAAGTAACTGAAACGCCATCACTCCATTTCGCCATAGGATTTAATTTAATAACTAGCTCTGTAAAATCATCTTTTGTATATTCCATGCTATCTGCAAGCCAGGGAATTTCTTTATCAGTGAAAATACCAAAATAGGAAAGTGGTTCCCATTGTAATGCCTCACCTTGTTGATGAGTATATCCAGCTAACCAAGGGTTGGTTGTTCCTATGGGTGAAGTCAAACTCCAACCAAGGTGTAGAGTATCTTCTCGTGGAATATCTGCTACTTCTTGTGCAATACTATTTGATAAACCCATAGCAGCAATAAGTAAGACACTAAGACTTAAAAACTTTATCTTATAAAACATACAACCTCCGTAAATCAAAATGACAGTACAAAAATAGTACAAAAACTAGATAATTCATTTACTTATGTTCAGCAAGTGAACAAAAAACCAACGGTAATGCTGATCGTGCTAAATCTCTAAATATACTTCCCCTTTTGAGCTACGGAAGGAACCAAATTAAATCAGTAATTAAAACAGCGCTAAGTTTCTAGATATTACTTTTTACTTCGCAAGTATCACTAAATAATTGTTTTAGAAAACGAATATAAAAATTATTTAGTTTATATAGATTTAAGTTAAATTTTCAGGGACGCCATTTACCCAACTGATACCTCAAGTTCCATCTTGGGCGATGAGGTAGCTTTCTACTTTAGGACACCTCCACATTCTTAACCTTCAGCTAACAAGAACAATCAAACAACCTGAGACTAGTAACATCTACAAAGTTAAAAACGCCCTCTTGACCCTCAGATAAATCTGCAATCAAAACCCTAAAGATTAGTATTAATAGAATTCTATCCGAATCCTCAAAACAACGCATTAGATATGGCGAATTGTGTTCTATAATAGCTAAGTTTTATTATATATAAAGTTTATTTATAAGTCTATTTATAAATTAGTGCCCTAATAGTAGCTACTTGTAATAGGAATAATTGATGAAGCCTCATCTAAAACATGAATTGCTAAACGAACTTATATTGAGTAAGCTGTAGTTTATTGAAACGAAACAATAAAGATAAGATTGATAAATCAAGAGTGTCAGCTAATGTATCCAGAAAATTCTACTGTTTAAATTTCATGTGTACATTTCGGAACTATTCCAACACTATCTTCACTCTATCTTCTACGCTTTCTTAATTGTATCGCCTTTAAAATTACAGATTTTGGAGAACGTTATCTTGAAGCATCTTGGGACTAGCTTACTATCATTATTCTTTTGTATCTTACTAGCATTTTCTATCACACATGGACAGACTCCACAAATATCTGTGGATGGCATCACAGCTACACAAGTAATTGACCTTGGCAGTGGATTTATTCGTTTAGTCAAGAACCCAGCAACCGATGATTTATATATCCTCAAACCAGATGAAGGCATATACAGTCTTACGATTGAACCAGAAGTGGATATTAGACGGATTGCTTCAAATGTTCAAATAGGCGGCGAAGCAACAGGCATGGCTTTTGACGCAGATGGCAACGTTTATACTGTCCTGAACTTTACTATTGACGACACACATAACAAAGGTGTGATTCGAAAAGGTGTCTTAGAAGATAATGGTCGCTTTAGGTGGCACAATGTTGCTTCAACCGAAGCTTATCCAAGAAGCAATACGATCTTTAATCATAACTATAATGGCATCGTGGTTAGTCCAGATGGAGCGTGGCTTTATGTGAATGCAGGTTCACGCACCGACCACGGTGAGCTGCAAGACTTTGATGGTCTTTTTCCTGATGCACGAGAAGTACCGTTAACAACAAAAATTTTTAAGATTCCTTCTGGAGGAAAAGACATAACCTTAGTCAATGATGAGGCTGCTTTAGTAGAAGATGGTTATATTTATGCTTGGGGTGTGCGCAATGCATACGATTTAGCCTTTGCGCCAAATGGCGAGTTGTTCGCAATAGATAATGGACCAGATGCTGACTATCCTGAAGAACTCAATTGGATTCGTGAAGGGCACCATTATGGCTTTCCATGGAAATTTGGAGATTGGGATAACCGCCAGCAATTTGCTGATTACGACAGCAAAGCTGATGAATTACAACACCCTGACTTTACTGCAGTACAAGAAGGTTATTATCAAAATGATCCAAACTTCCCGCCTCCATCAACAGAATTTACGAAGCCAATAGCCAACTTAGGACCTGACGCCATGGTTTACCGTGCACTTGATGGAAGCGAGGTAAATGCAGCAGAAAAAGGTGAAACGCTTTATACCTTTACTCCACATCGTTCACCACTAGGAATAGTTTTTGTAGACAATGACACCATACCAAGTAACTGGCAAAGCAATGAAGAAAGTCTTAGTGCTTTTGTCTTGAGTTGGGGCGCAGCAGGTGGTTCACTTAGTGACCGTGGCATGGATGTATTACATATGCGCTTGTCAAAAACAGAGGACAATTATGAGTCCGTGACAACACAAATTGCAACTGAGTTTAGAAATCCTATTGACGCTGCTGTCGTTGGTAATACGCTCTATGTTTTAGAGTGGGGTGCTGATGGTGGCGTTTGGGCTTTGGAATTTGAGGAGTAAATTATGAGTGAATCAATGCTAGACAAGGTGAATACTAGCTCGAGCCCCACCGCACTTAGAATCACCGACATGCGAATCGCAAATCTAACTGGCTTACCTTTTCCAGCTTCGATCATCCGTTTAGACACCAACCAAGGTATCTCTGGCTACGGCGAAGTTCGTGATTCGGGCAGTCCAGTTTTTGCACTCATGCTCAAACGACTCTTAATCGGAGAAAATCCCTGTAACGTTGACAAAATCTTTCGAAAAATAAAACAGTTCGGTCACCACGCACGACAAGCAGGTGGTGTTTGTGGCATCGAAATGGCACTGATGGATTTGGCAGGTAAGGCTTATGGCGTACCTGCCTACATGCTGGCAGGTGGAAAATTCCGTGATGAAATATTGTGCTACTGCGATACAGATTCTATCCCTAACGGCACTGAAATGGGCAAACGCCTAAAAGCACGCATGGACGAAGGCTTTGGCTTTTTGAAAATGGATGTTGGCATTGGCCTACTTAAAGATATTCCAAATGCTATTATTGCT
This sequence comes from uncultured Deinococcales bacterium, assembly GCA_938038395.1. Lineage (GTDB taxonomy): Bacteria > Deinococcota > Deinococci > Deinococcales > Trueperaceae > CALGZD01. The sequence continues at coordinate 9,568 of CALHRJ010000211.1, forward strand.
CCGCCCAAAATGCTTGCTACTCAAGAAGTTATGCACCCTTTTACAGGAATCCAAATAACTGATATTGGCATAGACTATTTAGTCGAATATGTGCGTGCAGTTCGCGCAGAAATTGGTTATGAAGTTCCCTTAGCTGTCGATCACTTTGGGCATATTGGTTTAGAATCCTGTATACGTTTAGGTCAAGCCCTCGATTGCTTTAGCCTTGCTTGGTACGAAGATATGATTCCTTGGCAGTTTACGGACCAGTATGTGCGTCTATCAAACAGTGTAAATACACCCATCTGTACAGGTGAAGATATTTACCTTAAAGAAGGCTTTTTGCCACTGCTTGAGTCCAGAGGTGTTGCAGTCATTCACCCAGACATCGCCTCATCTGGTGGCATTTTAGAAACTAAAAAGATTGGTGATATGGCACAAGACCATGGTATCGCCATGGCGCTGCACATGGCTGGTTCACCTATATCTACCCTCGCAGCCGTTCACTGCGCCGCTGCAACTGAAAACTTTATGGTCTTAGAAAATCATGCTGTAGATATTCCTAGATGGGACTATCTCGTTGATGGATTGCCTCAACCTCTAATCGAAAATGGTCACATAAAAGTACCTGAAACGCCAGGTTTAGGTTTCACAGATATTAACGAAGAAGCCTTTAAAGAGTTTTTAGATTTAGAACGCCCACGTTTCTTCGAATCTACTGAAGAATGGGATAAAGATTGGTCACACGACCGCTTATGGAG
>CALHRJ010000212.1 GCA_938038395.1 uncultured Deinococcales bacterium
AGTTTCACCTTCTTTATTGACAACTATACCGATGACCTTGCCGTTATCATCTTGTATGAGTTTTTCAGCCATAGATTCATACCAGATTTCTATACCCGCAGCTTCTGCAAGTTCAAAATGGCGTTTCATAAGACCAATGCCACGACCTTCAGTCTTGACATTGAGGTTACCCCAGAAGTGATGCTTGCCTTCTTTTTCAAAACTCTGATTATCATATATCATCGCAAATTCAAAACCTTGTTGTGCCATCCAGTGCATAGTCTCAAAACTATTATTGACCAATGTTGATGCCATGCGAGGGTCTGTTTGATTTTTCGTAATGCGATCCATATCTGCTAAGTAAGCGTCCGTGCTGTAAGGAGGTACGACAATTTTTTCGGCTTCTTCATCTGTCATTTGTGGAATAATTTTTCGGATGTCATCAAGACTATCGAAAGCAAAACGGATGGCCCCATCGGTAAAGTGTGAGTTGCCACCACGTTGGTGTTTGGGGGCTTTTTCGAGTACCAATACAGATACATCTTGTTCTTTTGCAGCAAGTGCTGCACACATAGCGGCATTACCTGCCCCGATTATTATCACTTCATAGTTTGTTTGCTTCATCTCACAAATCCAATCCTAGTTTCACCTTTTAGATGAATTATTTCTTTTAAGATACTGACAAGCTTGCCAAAATTATATTGGTGTTTTATTCGCTCAGTATAGAACAGTCTAAGGCTTGACATTCAATACCACGCTATTGTATACAATAGTATACGCAAGTAAACAAAGATGTATTTTTAGATTACAGAGCCGTTATTTTGACTACTGTATGCGGTTGAAAACAGTTTAATGTAAACGTTTACATTGATTCTCGTTTAGAACCTTAGATAGCTAGATTTCAAGAATTGAAGCGTTGTAACAGGAGATTATTTCTTAATGCCACTTCCAGAATTTGATTTAACAAAAAGTAATGGCGCCCTTTCTGAAGGGGTTTACCAAACTTTGCAAAGTGCCATTATTAAAGGTGGTCTTAAACCTGGTGAACGACTAACAGAAGAAGCAGTTGCTAAACATGCTGAGATTAGTCGTACGCCTGTGCGAGAAGCACTTCGCCGTCTTCAAGATGAAGGCTTACTCCAAACTGAAGGTCGTTCAACAGTTGTGGCCGTACCCTCGCTTGATGAACTGAATGATCTCTATACTGTGCGTGAAACACTTGAGGGTTTAGCAGCTAGACTTGCTGCAAGCTTTCGCAATGAAAAAGAGTTGCTAATGCTCGAAAAGCTCTTAGAGACTATGCGACAGGCAACATCAGATGGTGATGTTAGCAAAATAGTCAACGCTAATGCAGGTATTCATGAAACGATTTGGCAAGCCTCTAGAAATCGATATTTGATGCAGCAAGTTGGCAACCTGAAAAACCTTATTGATCGGCTTCAAGCTAGTACATTGCGCTTACCTGAGCGCCGTGTCGAAGCATTGCAAGAACATGAACAGATTCATAAAGCAATCGTCGCTAAAGATGCAGACAGCGCCGAAATGCTTGTAAGACAACATTTCCGCAACGCAGAAGCAACACGTCTTATGTTGCTACGGATGCGGGTTACAGATGTCGATATTGGAGGTGCAGACTGACAAGAATGCACAAAGCTATGTTCAATATCGAATTAAAACACTAGAACTTAAGAATTTAGTTTAGGAGAAAACATGAAAAAATTAGTCGTATTATTAGCCCTAATCGTCAGCTTAGCTTTCCTAGGTAGTGCAAATGCACAAGGCTTCTATGATGGTAAAACTGTCGAAGTTGTCGTTCCATTTAGTAATGGTGGGGGCACAGACCGTTGGGCCAGAGCTGTAGTACCTTTTCTACAGAAATATCTCGATGGTGCTACCCTTCAAGTTGTAAACGAGCCGGGTGGTGGCAGTATCACAGGTGGCAATAGCTTTGCAGTAAGACGTGACCATGATGGTATGTCACTTTTCGTATCAAGTGGATCTACTGTAATTCCATACCTACTTGGTAATGATGCAGTTCAGTATGAGTTCAATGATTTCCAAGCAATCACAGGTTCACCTGTTGGTGGCATCGTTTACACAAGCCCAGATACAGGTGTTAGTTCAGGTACAGACCTTTGTGACAATGAAGAGTTACTGATTTATGGTGGTGTTTCTACCACAGGTCTAGACATCGTACCGCTTCTTTCATTTGAGTTGCTCAGTGCAAACGTTTTTGAAATTTTAGGATATGACGGTAAAGGTCCTGTTACAGTAGCTTTCCAACAGGGTGAAGTAAGTCTTGATTATCAAACCTCATCATCATACTTAAAGAACATTGCTCCGCTTGTAGAAGAAGGTAAAGCAGTTCCTCTTTATACTTTCGGTGTTATTGATGGCGAAGGTAACCTCGTGCGTGATCCTGCGTTTTCAGAAATGCCAACTATCAAAGAAGTCTATGAAGAGTGTTATGGCGAATCACCAAGCGGTGTTGCGTGGGACGCTTTCAAAGCAGCAGCAGCAGCAGGCTTTGCTATTCAAAAAATTGTTTGGGCACATGGCGATGCGCCAGCAGGTGCAAACGAAGCACTTATTGCAGCTGCAACAGAAATGATTGCTGACCCAGAATTCCAAGAAGTTAAAGCAAATCTTATTGGTGACTATGACTTCAGTACAGGTGAAGCAACCATGGCACAATTTGGTGCTGCTGGTTCAATCTCAGACGAAGCCTTTAGTTGGTTAACCGAATTCCTAGCTTCAAAATAACAACATTTCACTTATGTTTGAAGCAGCGCTACAAGCGCTAACAACCCTTTTAACTCTCAACAACATCGGCATGATGTTGTTGGGAGTTTGCATCGGGACACTAGTAGGTGTCCTTCCTGGTCTTGGTGGAACTGTTGGCATGTCACTGGTTCTACCCTTTATATTTGGCATGGAGCCAAGCTCTGCGCTAGCATTGCTTATTGGTATGGCAGCTGTTATCCATACTGCTGATACCTTTCCCTCAGTGCTACTGGGCGTACCAGGTTCCTCTGGTTCACAAGCAACCATTATGGATGGCTACCCCTTAGCTCGGCAAGGTGAAGCATCTAGAGCACTCAGCGCCGCTTTCTTCTCCTCACTTTTAGGTGGGGTTGTTGGCGCACTTATTTTATTTATTATATTGCCAGTTGCTAGACCAATCGTTCTAGCTTTTGGATCGCCCGAACTTTTTATGCTGACAGTCCTCGGATTGTCAATGGTTGGTGTGCTTTCTGGTAATGACCCTATCAAAGGTATTTTGGCAGCAGCATTAGGATTACTAATTGGCACAATGGGTGCGGCTCCTTTTGGCGCAGCAGCATACCGTTACACATTTGGTAGTTTGTATTTGTGGGATGGTATTCCACTTGCTGTAATGGCGCTTGGTCTTTTTGCCATGCCTGAGCTGCTTGATTTGCTGGCGGAAAAAGGAAGTATTGCTAAAACTACCAA
>CALHRJ010000213.1 GCA_938038395.1 uncultured Deinococcales bacterium
GATGTCATCTATACATTGAACTATGGTTATGTTCCGAATACCGTTGCAGGTGATGGCAAAGAACAAGATGCATATGTTATTGGTGTTGAACAACCAGTAAAGGAATTTTACGGGTTTTGTGCAGCAGTTATTGAGCGCCATAACGACGTAGAAGACAAATTAGTGCTTGTACCCAGTGAAGTATTTGCTGAAATGCTATCAGATAAGACAATTCTTGAGGCTACAGATTTTGTTGAGAAGTATTTTGATGTAACCTTGCACCGTTTTACCGCTTTTAAATAAAGTGTATGACCAAAAAGATAGCTGATTTTGTCTTGAATAAACTTGAATGCTAAGTCAAGCCATGCCAAACTTAAATCACTGACTTTGCTTTAAGAAATAATACTCATGACAATTGATGAATCCAAAAAAAGTTATCCAGTAGCAATAAAATTTTTCCGAAGTATGTTTTTGATGCGCTGTCCACAGTGTTCTCTAGGAGACATTTATCCAAACCTATTTTCAATCAAACCAAAAGACGTTTGTGATAGGTGTGATGTGCGTTACGAGCGAGATTCTGGAGTATTTATCATGCCAGTTTTCTTATGCTATTTCTTAGGTGCAGCATTTGCGGGTTTGTTTGGTTTGTTCTTGGGAATGCGCTATGGCATGTTTCAGGGGTTTACTCCTACACTTATCGCAGCAACCGTAGTTTTTATCCTATTGGTGTACCGACCTGTAAAAGGTTTTTGGATTTGGATGCTTTGGTTGTTTGGTTTAGTGAGAACTGATAAAGGATAGCTTTAAGCCTTGCTGTATGTGATTACAGCAACAACAGTATTGATACGGTGTAGGTTTTAGTCAATTAATGCAAGCTCAGGGACTAAACTTTTCAAGTGATATGCTGGATTAAATGACATGGGTCAGGATGTTCATGACGTATCATGTTTCATTAGCTACAATAGACTAGACTTAGAGCTAAACTCCTTGTTTTTGCACTTTGTTTTGAGGATTTTTAAATGATTACTAGGCGTGTGACAATAAAATATCGGTCGGAGCTCGAGCGCCCAGTATCGTGGGTCGCTTTGGTTGGTTTTATGGGTTCAGGTAAATCCAGAATTGGTGCTGAGCTGTCCAGAAAGTTGCACCTCAATTTTATTGATACTGATCGGGTTATTGAACGCGTTAGTTGTATGCGAATCCCAGACATATTTGAACTTTATGGTGAAGCAACCTTCAGAGATTATGAAAGCGAGATTGTTCGTCGAAGCTGTCGTTTAGATGATGCAATCGTATCAACAGGTGGTGGAACCGTTGTTCGCCCTAAAAACCGTGAAGCACTGAAAGAACGCGGTCCAGTTGTCTTACTAACTGCTAGTGCAGAAACAACCTTTCAGCGTACAAGAAGACATAAGCGACCCTTGCTCGAAGTTGGTAATCCAATCGAACGCATTAATGACCTTATGGCCGCAAGAAAAGGCTTTTATGAAGATGTTGCAAGCTTTGCGGTATCGACTGATGGTCGCCCTTCATTTGAAGTTGTTGATGAAATCATTCAAAAGCTTTATGAGTGGCAACAAGAACAACAACAGTTAGAAATGCTCAAAGCAGCAGAGCAAGAACAAAAAGCATTACAGCAGGCACAGCCTCAAGAAATCCCAAATTATTTTGAACATCAATATACTGATTTAACCCAGCAAGTTAGTCAGGAAAAGGAAATAGTGCTTTCTCAAACAAGTGTATTGCATATCGAAACTCAACAGGTTTTTGTCGAAAACTCTGGTATGAATACCAATCACCTTTCTGACCAGCAATTCTCTGATCAATTCCTAACAGAGTCTAATGCATCTAGAGAAGCCGAGTGTTTAGCTGATGATGCATCCAAAAATGAACAAGCTGAATCTAGTGGTGGTGAAACTTTTGAAACGACTCAAGTTTCCAGTAAAGAACGGTTTTCTGCTGAGGTTTCACAACAACAAGCTGAATCTTTAGAGAATAAAGACCCTAAAGAGAAAATGGAAAATAATACCCAAGATGTTCCTGAAGAAAAACAGAGTATAGATATTTATGCCGAAATGATTCGTGATTTGATGCGTGATAGAGGTGCCTGAAGTATCTGTGGCAGTATCACCTAGCTATAAAGTTTATGTTGAAGCGGGAATTTTAAGTAAGCTAGCTCCGTCTATTTCTGAAAAAAGAATTGCCTTAATTACAGATGATGTTGTTGGTCCGCTTTATGCAAGTTTGCTAGAAAATACCTTACAAGAAGCAGGCAAAGATGTTGCTGTTTATACTGTTCCAAATGGGGAAGATAGTAAGTCGATGGCTTGTTTTGAGTCTTTGCTTCGTAAGCTAATGGTTGATGGATTTGATCGTAAATCAGCAGTTGTTGCTCTTGGTGGTGGCGTTATTGGTGATTTAGCCGGCTATGTTGCTGCAAGTTTTATGCGGGGTATAGCAGTTTATCAATGCCCAACTAGTCTGCTCGCCATGGTCGATGCTAGCGTTGGTGGTAAAACAGGTATTAATATTCCTGAAGGTAAAAATCTGGTTGGTGCATTTTGGCAACCAAAGGCAGTATTTATAGATGTTGATGTCTTTGCGTCGTTGCCTGAAAGGCAGTTTAAACAAGGTGCTGCTGAGTTATTCAAGCATGGCTTACTCGCTGATCAAAGTATTTTAGAAAGTATTAACTCAAAAGAATTTGCTCCACAGGGTGATCGTGCGTTTTTGAGTGATATTGTAGCTCGCTCTATCAAAGTAAAAGCAGATGTTGTGGCTCAAGATGAAAGAGAAGCGGGTATTCGTGCACACTTGAACCTTGGTCATACTTTAGCGCATGGCATTGAAGCATGGTCAGATCATCGAGTACCACACGGTGAAGCGGTGACTTATGGGTTACTCTTTGTTGCTTATCTTGCCAAAAATAGAGGCTACGCTGATGTGATTGAAAGTGTGAAGGCATTTTTAGATTATGTTCAGCCAGAACCTTTAGGTTTGACAGACCTTGCACCCTTATTAGCGTTTATGAAGCGAGACAAAAAACATGAAGGTGGGACACAGCGCTGGGTTCTACTGAAAGAGGTAGGACAGGCTTGTATTGTTGAGGATGTAAGTTTGGGTGAGCTCGAGCTAGCCTGGCAACAACTACAAAACGATATAAGCTAATATCCTTCCAAACGGAACAAAAAAATATGTTAAACTTTTGCTCATAGTGATGATATCAGTACTGAATGGTCCCAACTTAAATAGACTAGGTAAGCGTGAGCCAGAAATATATGGCACGACTACGCTTGAAGAACTTGAAGCTGATTGTGAAGCTTGGGCACGTGAATTAGGCTATACCGCTGTTTGTCATCAAAGTAACTTTGAAGGGCAATTGGTAGAGTGGATTCATCGGGCAGGTGATGAAGGTTTTGACGGTGTCGTACTGAATGCAGGGGCTTATACTCATACTTCAGTTGCTTTAAGAGACGCAATCAGCAGCATTACCGTACCAGTTATAGAAGTTCATATCTCAAATGTTCATGCAAGAGAAAGCTTTAGACACCATAGTTATATTGCTCCTGTTTGTAAAGGCAGTATTGCAGGTTTAGGGTTTTTAGGATATAAGTTAGCAATTCAATATTTATCAGAAAAAGCTTAATCCCATCAAGGCTATTACCGCATTAGTTGCTGATAAGCTACCTCAGAAGCAAACAACTATTTTTGGAGTTTAAGAAACGTTTTTGCGTTTTTTACCTAAAGTCATATATGAGTTTGGGTAGAAAACTACGTATATACTTTTTTTCAATAACATATCAACTCGCAAAGGAAATGCGTCGTTAACGACCCACAGATGATTTGCTAGTGGGCATCATGCATACTGTTAAACATATAAATTACGACTCCTTTGAGAGCCGTAAGCATTATTGAGAGGCAGGCATTAGCCTTCAAAAAGAATAGAATAACAAAGGCTAACTTTGTTTGGGGGAATCGTACTATGCAAGATGTTGAATTATATATGGTTTTTGGTAAAGGCGATATAAATCGCATTTCTTTCGGCTCATCTGTAGATACAGTGGATGAAGTTGTTGAGACAAGTCGAGAGTTTATTAAAGGACCATTGCAAAAACAGTATCCAGGTCTATATGGATTTGCTGAATATGGCATTCAAGCAATCGAAAGTTTTTCAGTTAAATTGACTGAACAGCAAAATCTTACAGCAACGATTGGTATGGCAGATTTATCGCAGCTACCTGTTTTTAATAGAGAAATTGCGGGAAAAATTGCTGCTAGTTTTGTAACAGGTCTTCATATCAACAACGGTTATTCAGAGGAGCCGGCATTACAACTTGTGCAAACAAACTTTGCGGCAGATTGGCGTAATGCAACTTTTACAGTTGAACCTGGTCGTTGGTTACATCGTCAATTGACCTCTGGAGTTGAGATTTACTTACCTTCACTACAAGCCTAGTCTTAAAAAAGCACAAGTAGAAAGTACTTCTTTGAAGGAAGAATTAAAGTCTAGTATCTGTTAAGATGCTAGGCTTTTAACTTGCTAGTGTATCCTGAGATTTTCAAAGATATTCTCTACCTATATACGACACTGTAAAGCTAAAGTGAGTCCTAAAGTGTAGTGCCTCGCGAGCTTTTCTCAATTCATTTTCTTTAGGATGAATATCTAGCGTTGGATATACAAAGCAAATACTAATATTTACAGACTGACATTCCCGGTGATTCATAATCATATGTTTCAACAACTTAAAAATCTGTCTTATCCTGTGGTGGATTTGCCATAAATCCTATTTGGTGAAATCAAAGTGTTAATTATGTTTTCGAGATTGCCGGTATTCTACTAATGATATATAAACCCCACTAGCACAAATAATCGCGATCCCCACCCAAACCAACAGATTAGGAAAATAACCAAAGACCATAAAACTTACCAAAGTCGCCCCAACAATCTCAACATAATTAAATGGCGCAACCAACGAAGCAGAAGCAAATTCACAAGCCAGAATAATTAGGTAATGTCCTAAGGCAGCAAATGCACCCATCAGCGCCATAATTAACCAACCTCGTAAATCTGGCGTAATCCAATTAAAGGGCGCAATGAAAGACATCACCAACATGCCAACAATAGCAGTATAGAAAAGGGTCAATAGTGGACTGAGGTTGTTAGATACCTTGCGTGTTGTCATGATATAAAAAGCATAAGAAGCACCTGCCAGCCCTGCAAATAATATGCTCGGCTGAAAAGCATCGGTTGTAGGTTGCAAGACAACCAACACACCTATAAAGCCACAAAGAGCAGCACCAGCCCGATTCATCTGAAAACGCTCACCCAAAAAGAGTGGCGCAAAGCCAGTCACAATCAGGGGAGAGACAAAGAGCAGTGCTAGCGCATTGGGGATTGGGTTTTGCTTGATGGCTATAAAGAAAAATATAGTAGAGAGCAATAGCAGAATGCTACGTAATACGTGCGTTTTAGGATGCTTCGGAATATGCCACCACTGTATGCGCCTAAAAGCCAGCAGAGGTATCAAGAGCAAGAAGTGAAAGAAATAGCGTGACCAAACCACTTGCATAACAGGATAATCCTGACTTAAAACTTTGGCACAAACATCCAAAGGGGGAATCGCCAACATACCCAAAACCATCATGCCTATGCCAAGTAAGGGACGTTGTGGTGGCTGTTCTGGTTGAGTATGTGCTACAGCCTGTAAACGCACAGACTTTGCTGTTTTAAACTTGCCTAATTTGAATTGTGCCATCTATGCACAAAGTTTAGCACCCTTTGAAGAAGATATGCGTGAGTAAATGTGGTGTTTTTTGGGTGGTTTTTGTAGGGTGGGGTTCTACCCACCAAGTGGCAAACATCTATCTACAGATTTTGTTGAAAGTGTAAATAAAAGGTTTTTAGGGGTGTTTTGTAAAAGCAATTTTAGTGTCGGGAAGTAAAAGACGGTGCGTACAAAGCACCCTGGCATATTAAATGGAGTATAGGTTTTGTAGGGTGCGTTTCACACACCAAGTGGATAATTCACAGTTTTAATTTGGTTGAAAGTGCGGATACAAGGTTTTTAGGGGTGTTTTGTAAAAGCAATTTGAGTGTTGAGGTGTAAAGGGCGGTGCGTAGAACACACCCTACGGGAAGGCGCAAAGTTTTTAAAAAATATTGCTTGTTTTTAAGCTTCGGGCATACCTTTGCGTTTTGTGCCATTATTGATTTTTCTTGACCATATAAAAATAATCGGTGTCAGTATAAAGGTTGGTAAAAGCCATACAATAATCGCAGGTTCAAACTCAACATTCACAACTAAAAAGGCTGTAATTGCAGCAATCGTGCCACCTAGCATTTTACCTAAGTGCTCTGCGATTCGCAGTTTGCCAGTTGCGCCACCTTTGCGCATAATCTGCCAATCAGTATATGCATTCATAACACCAATGATGCCAAAGACCATTATGACAATGCCAAAGCCTTCACCCTGAACGTATTGACTATAGAGTCCATAAGCAATCATGCCAATAAAGCCAACTGTCATAACAGGTGTGATGATGTTGTCTAAGCCACTCGGCGTACCTTTACGGTTGATAGCGTAGCGCCTACCCATCCATGCAAAATAGAAGCTGAAGATGGATATAAAGAGCATGGGAGGGTTAAACCGAATGGATGACATGCTTAAACCAGTGATGAATATGCCAGTCATGCCAATGAAGAAGAGTCTGCCAGACGTAACGTGCCATTTGTGAGCAACATTAGCCAACTTTGAGCCAATGGCAACCACTGAAGAGGCTAGTGTGATGGTACCAAAGAGTATATGTAGAATTAATAGTATGCCAAAAACGGGGGTGTCTACTAGTGATGCCATAGTTTGAAGGTCAGCTCCCTTTATTATTTAATTATGGTGTTACTTTAGTTTTATATTGGTATTATTATATAGCATTTCTTACTCTTTTTGGTGACAGCCCATACATGAGTAATTGCTTTGGAACATT
>CALHRJ010000214.1 GCA_938038395.1 uncultured Deinococcales bacterium
ATGCTGTTCAGTGCAAACTAACTACTTCAATTTCACTTCATTCCTTCAATAATTCTTGATATGGTTGAACCTGAATATCTGCCTATAATCTAGCTATGAAGCGGAATAAAGTTAGTACCTGATGCTTTGGGGTGGTTGGTATTATTGATACTATTTTCGAACTCAGTATTAATTACCCCTGTAAAATAAGTTGATATTTTTGGAATACCTTAAACGTCAGATGTTTGACATTTAGAGTTTATGCAGCACAAAGTAAATGGATAATGCGCGTAAAATACCTTTACACGTTGAATGGTTTAACCATAGGAATGGTTGTTTTTGTATCTATTTAGATATCAATAGTTTAGACATAATTGTTCAGCATGTTGTCTCGCTTTATGGTTGATAGTAGTAATGTTATCCCATGTTAAGGCTTGGGTTGGGAGCTGCTCGAGCACGGATTCTAAAATTTCAGGAATTGCTGTAAACGGAATCTTTCCATCCAAAAAGGCTGCAACTGCAATTTCATCTGCTGCATTAAGTGCTGTAGGCGCAGTCCCAGCAATTCTACCTGCTTCATAAGCCATTGCTAAACTAGGAAAGCGCTTTAGGTCAGGTTCAAAAAAGGTCCATTCCCCTAATATCGGTAAAGGCTCTAACGGGATGTTAGGTCGGTCAGGATATTCGATGCCGTACTGAATAGGGTAGCGCATGTCGTGTGGACCGATTTGTGCTTTGATGCTGCCATCAGTAAAACGTACTAAGCCATGAATCAATGATTGTGGATGAACAACAACTTCGATATTATCAAGTGGAAATTCAAATAGAAAATGTGCTTCAAGAACTTCTAAACCTTTATTAAAAAGTGTGGCTGAGTCAATGGTTACTTTTGCACCCATGCTCCAGTTTGGATGTTTTAAGGCTTGTTCTGGTTTTATGTTTGAAAGGTCTGCTGGTTCTGTGCGAAAAGGTCCACCTGAAGCTGTGAGGATGAGCTTATCAATGGCTTCTTTGGGTTCTCCTACGAGGCACTGAAATAGGGCAGAGTGTTCGGAGTCTAAAGGTGTTAGGGTGGCGTTGTTTGCTCTAGCAACTTCCCAGACTAAGGGACCAGCTACGACCATGGCTTCTTTGTTGGCGAGGGCTACGTGGCGACCTTTTTTTAGGGCACGGATGGTGGGCTCGAGCCCTGCAATACCAGGAATCGCCGCAATCACAGTGTCTACTTCGACCTCTGCTAGCTCATTTGTGGTTAAAACTTGACTATGTTCATTACCTTTAAGAAGGTCTTGAAGAGTAGTTAGTAGAGCATCTTGGCAAGATACAAATTGGGGCTTAAATTCATGGATTTGTTCTTCTAATAATTTGAGATTATTACCTGCTGCTAATGCAACGACATCGTAATTACGCCACCGTGCAACATCAAGACTTTGGGTACCTATAGAGCCTGTAGAACCTAATATGGATATGCTTTTCATCTAGGCAACATTCTTACATAAGTATGCTATTTGATAATGGATGCAAGCTAACAAAGAATCAAGGTGGATAATCTATATTGTTGTGTTTTTGTGAAAAAACTAGCTCCAAGATGTTGTTAGTGTATTTCTACCTTCAGCTTTTGATACGTATAGCAGTTTATCCGCTATAGCAATCAACTCTTCAGCGTTCTTTTTATCGGCACCGTGTGCCAAACCTATACTAGTTGTAACGCTTAAGTCTTTAGCAATGCTTTCCCAATCATAGTTTTCAATCTGAATACGAATACGTTCACAAACGAGGTTTGCACCTTCGATATCTGTATTTGGAAAAATAAGTAAAAATTCTTCACCACCATAACGTGCTGCGATATCAATCTCGCGTGTTGAATCATTGAGGATATGGGCAACAGCTTTTAAGACTGCATCACCTACAAGGTGTGAAAACTCGTCGTTGATTGATTTGAAATGATCTAAGTCAAGTAATGCAATACTTAGTGGAAAGCTGTGTCGTTTTGCACGACTAAAGATAATACCGATTTGCTCAGTGGCATAGCGGCGGTTATACAAATTTGTTAATGCGTCACGGGTACTTAAATGATAAAGTTCCTGTTGTAACTTATTAAGTTCATCAACTTTTTCAACCAAGGCAATATTTTGTGTTTTTGTTACCTCAGCATCTTGCCTTAGGGTTTCCATCGTTTTGATAAGTTCAATATTGCGAAGCTTACGTTTGTTGTCAATATGTTTTGCGTTTACAGAAGCTGCTATGTATGACTCGTAGTTACTAAGTGCCATATGAAAGTCACCGTCTATTTTATAAGATTCGGATATTCCTACATAGCATTTGCGAAGAATGTTGTCATCATGGACAGTTTTACTAGCTTTGATTGCTTCATTGAAAAGTTCTCTTGCTGTTTTAGTTTCCTTTGAAGCTAAGAAAAGTTCTGCTTTTGTATATAATGCTTCTGCACTAATTTCATCATAACTAAGTTGTCTAGATAAAATAAGTGCTTGATTCAAATATGAAATAGCTTCTGTTTTATTGTCAAGCGCAGCGTTGGCACAACCAAGTCTACAATAGGCATAGCACTTTGCTGTGTCGTGTTCATGTTTTATACCATAAGCAAGAGCTTCTTTTGCTAAAACTAAAGCTTTTTCATAGTGACCAATTTTTATATAGACTGCACTTTTATTTGTCTTACTAATACAACTACCCCAAGCTTGATTTAAAGCTTCAAATTGTTCTTGCGCTTGATTAAAATAGCTTAAGGATAGGGTTGTGTCTTGGGTATGCCCATCATAGAGAAGCCCGATATCATGTGCGGCACAAGCCGCTGTTTCAATATCGTTGAATTCTTCTGCATAATTGAGTTGCTTGAGTAAGTAAGTATAAGCATTTACAAAATCACCAAGTTCTATATAAATAATTGCGATAATGCTAAAAATCTTCGCTAATTCTGCCGTGTGACCAAGTTGTGTGTAGAGTCTAAGTGCTCGAAAGGCAATTGTAAGTGCTTCTTCAAACTCTCTTTGTCTAAACGTCAAGAAAGCTAGAACTTTTAGATGTTCGGCTGTTCCCTGATGGTAAGGCGTTTCCTGATTTTCTAAACTTGCTAATAATTTTGCGACTCTTTTTGCTTTGTTACGAGCCTCCAGAACGTTTCTATCCCTTAAGTACCAGGCACTTTGATTTAAATCATTAATTTGAATGTGGATTCTTGCTAAATCAGGATCAAGTGTTGATATATTTTCAGTAATTTCGGTAGCTGACTCTTGGTCTAGCAAGTTTAACGCTGAATGTGTGACATCTTCAAGCTGATACACTTCTTGCGTTGGTGATGAGCTTTCTAAGGAGTCATTGATAATCATGATAAGAGAGGTAGAAGTATTGACTAGACCTTTACTAACTTTAGGTTGATACTATCTTTCTTAGTTATTTTCTCATAACATCGTTAACAAACTGTTTGTCTTTTTGGTCTTATAGTGTACTTTCCTGAGTGGAAAAAGGGTGTTGCAGAATGTAGTTGCTAAAGCATGAGTAAAATTCTATGGGAGTATCCATATAAGTTGATTCTTACAATCTAAATAAGATGCTTCTGCAAGGATTTTGTTGTTAAGCGTTAGTAAGATTGTTTTTGGTAGTTACTGATAGGGGAAAATAACGAGTATGTGAAAAACAAATCTTATGGTTCTAGATGTTTTAGAGCCGTGATTCATTTTCTATAGTTTCGAAACATAAAGTGTGGATTGGGTTTGTGAATAGTGTTCAGATTGTTCTTATTGAAAATATAGCTACCGAGTAGTCGCTAGAGATTCTATAATTAATGCAATCATTGATTACCATGTAATCTAAACGATGGTATTCGCATTGCTAGGATTCTTTTAAAATGGCGTTTGTTATTGCAAATTTCTTACAGAATGTATCTTGAACGTAGTTATTTCTCTACACTATATTTGTGCACAATGTCTGCAAGTGCTTTACGAGCATGAATGAGTCCATTTTCTACAAACACATCACTTGTTCTTGTTCCGTAACCTGCTGAACCTATTAAGTAGCAACCTGGCACATTACTTTCAAAGGTCTCCTCATTTAACTCTGCGGATAAATCTTCAGGTCTTGTAACTACACCAACAGATGCAAGTAGTTCACTTGATGCAAAATAGCCTGTAAGTGCAAAGGTCATTTCACTAGGAATTTTTACAAGTTTTCCATTTTTCTCAATAGTAACTTCTTCTACACTTATTGACTGAACCCTACTATTAAAATGTGCGGTTATAGAACCTTCTGCGACACGATTTTCTAGGTTTGGTCGAATCCAATATTTTAGGCTATGTCTGAAGGCCTCACCACGATGAATCATGGTTACTTTTGCACCATGTTTATAGAGGTCTAGTGCTGCATCTGCCGCACTACTTCCTGCACCAATTATCGTGACATTACGGTTAAAGTAACTGTGTGCTTCTGTGTAGTAGTGGCTCACGTTGGCTAGGTCTTCGCCTGGAATACCTAATAGTTTTGGATTATCAAAGTAGCCTGTTGCTATGGCGATTCGGGTTGTGGTTATTTTTTGTTGTTTACCTAAATTACTAAGTGTTTCAAGTGCAAAACCCTGATCTGTTTTTTGCAGTTTTTTGACTTCGCAAAAAGCTTTGATATTAAGTGCTTCGTTTTGACTAACTTTTCTATAATAGTCTAACGCTTCTTTACGAGTTGGTTTGTCAATCGTGGTAATTAGTGGATGCCCACCTATTTCCAAACGTTCTGAAGTTGTAAAGAATGTCATG
>CALHRJ010000215.1 GCA_938038395.1 uncultured Deinococcales bacterium
GTTGAAAGGTCTGCTCAATCCGATATTAGTTTTGATGACAGCCTCTTTGCTTCAGAAGAGTCCAGCCTCGTAGAAGATGGCACAACTACAGAAGCACTAGATATCTACAACGTTCTAGGCGACACCAGTATCCGAGAAGAATTACTAAGTATAGATAACAATGCTTGGAACTTTTTTATAGTTAAACTCAAAAAAGGTAGCTCTGCTAAACAAGTCATAAAAGAATTAACCAAACTTTCTCAAGCATCAGATAGTTCATTCGCTTCTGGCTTGGTTGTAGAAGACTGGGAATTTGGCGCAGGTCAAAGAGTCGTAATGGTTGGGATATTGGCAACACTCTTCAACATATTTATCGTGATTATTGGGGTTATTTCCATTATCATAATCATGAACACTTTGGTTATATCGGTTACTGAACGGATTCCAGAAATTGGCACAATCAGAGCTATAGGCGGGCAAAAATATTTTGTGCGCAGCATGATTACTTTAGAAATCTTTATCATCACACTAATTTTTGGCATTGTTGGCATCGTAGTTGGTACTGGGTTACTTGGGGTTATAAATCTTTTTGGCATTGAAGCACCAAACGATTTTTTCAATACTTTATTT
This sequence comes from uncultured Deinococcales bacterium, assembly GCA_938038395.1. Classification (GTDB taxonomy): domain Bacteria; phylum Deinococcota; class Deinococci; order Deinococcales; family Trueperaceae; genus CALGZD01. Next base: position 610 of record CALHRJ010000215.1, read on the forward strand.
GGTGGTGAAATTCTTAAGCCTAGCCTATCGCTTGGCTCTGTTTTACTGTCACTTATTGCCATGATTATTGTTGGCATCGTTGCTAGTTTTTATCCAGTTTCGGTTGCTTTAGGTATATCACCTGTTAGGGCAATGGACCATAGGTAGTCACTATTTTTCAATCATCAGTTTGACATTAAAAAGCTAAATCCATCCTTTTCCAAAAGAAGGGATCAAAAACATAAGGAGGTATTTGTATGCAGACTTTTAGAATTGCATTTAAAAATGTTCGTAGGAATCCACGACGCAGTATCTTGCTGGGTATTGCTATTGCACTCGGTTTTTTTATATTAACAACTGTCAATGGTTTTACAAATGGCGTTACAAAAACGTTAGGTCAGAATATTTCACAAATTATCGGTGGGGAAATCCTAATATTGGGTGCAGAAGTAACTGAACGAGGCACTTTACTTTTTGCTTTAGAAGAGAATAATGTCTTGCAAGAAGTTCTCAGCACAGTAAAGGATGATGTAGCTGGCTATAGTAAACGAACAAATACTTATGCTTTGCTGCTTTTCGGTAAACGAAGTATAGATATGGAAGTTATTGGTGTAGATATAGCTTCAGAACCAAGCTTTTTAGATGCACTGAGCTTCAATGAAGGTAGTAAAGAAAGTTTTATAAACCAAGCTAATGGCATTTTGTTACCACCTGAAACGCTAGAAGCATTAGATGTAAGAGTTGGCGAATCCATTTTGATAAAGACTAACACTCAGTTAGGGCAAATCAATGTTGTCGAAGCTGTGATTAGTGGCAGCATATCAAGTGGTCAAGAACTTGAAGCCACTGCCTATCTACACATTGCTCATATCAATGAATTGGTGGGCTTAGAAGCAAATCAGTTTAGTATTTTAGGTTTGCGTTTAAAAAACTTCGATGCTATAGACGCTGTAACTCAAAAACTATTTGATAGCTTTTCTGAAATCGCACAAGTTGCACCTATGGGAGAAGATGCTAGAGATGCATTAAAAGCTGATTGGGAAGGCACAATGTACGCTGTTGATAGCGTCAATACTATTCTCAAAGACATTGCTCGTACCATCAGTATTTTTCAAAAGGTCTCTTTAGCTGTCTTTTTCATTATTCTACTTATCATCATGGTTGGGTTGATGAACTCTTACCGCATGATAATGCTCGAGCGCACTGCTGAAATTGGCACCATGCGTGCTATGGGGGTTCAGAAAGCTATGATTCGAAATATCTTTCTTTGGGAAGCCCTCTTAATAGTTTTTGCTGGCGCACTAGTTGGTTTAGCATTGGCTTTTTTAACTATGGGTATTTTAAGCCAGATTAACATAAGTTCCAGCGAACTTCGGGTTATCTCAAGAAATGACAGCCTTTACTTCCATCACTCATTGCCTATGATTGGCTTTACCATAATTCTGCTTTGCCTAATGAGCTTGTTGGCCGTGTTTGTACCAGCAAGGGCCGCCGCCAATCTTCAACCTGCCGAAGCGTTACGTCACTAAATACTTAAGGAAATCAAAATGAAACTATACCTAGCTTTAACTCTATGTCTTTACGTTCTAGCAATATCAACCTTATGCGCTGCCTTTGCTCAAGGAACAGAAAACAGTACTGTACCAGACTTTGAAGAAGTTCTAAAAATCTTGGACGAGCGTGACAGCTTTCCAGGTGACGCAGCAGCGACTATTCTAATGGAAGAAAAAGACCCTGTAGATGGGGAATCAAGCACCGAATTACTTGCCTTCAGGCGAGACGCAGATGACTTATTTTTACTTCTTATAAAAAAACCAACCACACTACTGGGGCAAGGTTATCTCAAACTAAAAGATGGCTTTTTCTTTTATGACCCAGAAAGTAGAAACTTTCAATACACTGCTATAGAAGAAAACTTTCGAGGTAGTGACGCACGCAATTCAGACTTTCAAGCTTCGGGCTATGCTTTTGATTATGATGTCGAGAGCTATACTGAAACCAAACTTGGTAAATATGACGTTTGGCAGCTCGAGCTAACTGCAGCACACGAAGAAGCCCCTGCATCCTTCCTAACTATCTACGTTACAAAAGACAGCAATTTATTGCTCAAAGAAGTCGAATACACCCAAACAAAACGCATTTTAAGAACCTCATACTACCCTAGCTACAAACACATCGATGGCATTTACATCGCTGAAAAAGAAATCATCGTAGATGGTTTAGTCGAAGGTAGGTCAACAACCATGACCGTAACAGACATCTCTTTAGCAGATTTACCTGAGAATGTTTTTACCAAAGCCTATATCGAACGTGTCAATCGTTAGTCTGATACATTTTTTGTTGGTTAAAGAGTAATTTATGATTGCTATATTATGTATTCTTACACCTTTTATCGCAGCTATGGGTAGGCTGTTTCACCCCCATCGCTCGAGCGCCAAAATCACAAGCTTGATTGCTTCAGTCACAACCTATGTGTTTGCACTGTTTGTATCTGGAAATCAAATTGACTATGAGTGGTTCCCTAGCTTAGGACTCGAATTTTCACTTGATGGTTCTGGAGTATCAAGCATTTTTGTAATTTGTACTGCCCTAGTAATGATTCCGACCTCAATTTACGCAAGCATGCATGTTAGTGAAAATACAGATACCTTCCTATGCTTATTACTACTTGTACACACAGGTGTGAATGGCATTTTCTTAGCAGATAGTTTAGTCCTTTTCTGTATCTTCTGCGAACTTACACTTATTCCAAGTGTATTGATATTGACAGGCTGGAACAGAACAGGTAAAAAACAAAGCATACCAACCTACGTGATGTATGTGATTGCTGGTTCGTTGCTACTACTTGCGGGTATCCTTGCGATTCTATTTTAACCAACTTAAAGTTACTTCAAAAGAACCTATTGGTTTTGAAGTAACTAAGTTGAATACTAAAGTTACGAAAGAGAGGTTGACATGTTCAACACATACAGTATTCAACAAAATGGAGTTCAAAAAGTTGAGCGTTTACAAGCAGAAGCAGGCAGTCAAAGACTTCTCAAACAACAACCATTACAAGCATCGCAAACAATGAAACCTGAAATACTAAATCTATACAACCTGTTAATCAACATCTTCGGAAAAAGAGCTTTTAGCTAAAAAGCATACCTAGAAAAGTAAATCACTAAGGGAGAATCTAAAAATGTACAGAAATAAAAGATCACTTATACCTAAAACACTTATCGTAGTACTAGTAACACTTCTTGGAGGGATTGGCAGCATGGCTAATGCATCAACGAAAGACTTTAAAGGTATTTGGCTAATAGAATCTTATGGTCTAATTTTAGAAATAAAAAGTGGAAAAGCAACCCTCTACAACCTAACAGATATTAGTTGCACAAAAACAGATAGTCTAAAACTTGAAAAACACGCTGATGGTCAGTTTCATATTGATGCTTATCGACTA
>CALHRJ010000216.1 GCA_938038395.1 uncultured Deinococcales bacterium
AAAGAGTCTGTGATTTGGAATACCGAAGAAGGTTTTAAACTCACCTCTGCCGATATAAACTTAGCCGAACGTCAACGCAGCGAACTATTTATGCGACTCAATCGCTTTATGCAAGACTATGAATATATTCTTATGCCTGTAACCCAAGTACCACCATTTGATGTTACAACTGAATACATAACAGAAATCAACGGTGAAACATTACCAAACTATATTGCATGGATGAAATCTTGTTATTACATCTCTGCGACAGGTCATCCGGCACTTTCGGTTCCTGCTGGCTTTACCAAAGATGGCCTACCTATAGGCTTGCAAATTGTGGGTAGACATCAAGCAGATGTAGCAGTTTTAGAAATGGGTCATGCTTTTGAAGGTGCTAATAAATTTTGGAAACAACAACCGGCTATTTAGTCAAAAATAAGTTGTCTTATGGTGACAGCTAATAACAATCATTGGGATTTATAGTCGAACCACACCCCTCTCAGAGGAATGTGGTTGTGGCTTGCAAAGGACAGTACAACTAGGCTTAATTCTTGGAACCCAAACTATGATGTATTATTCTTATCCCAAGTATGTCCTAGTCGTTCTACCTGTTTCTGTACTTTCAGCAATTACATGCAGTCAGAAAACTAAGATAGTTACCATTAAGGACATAGCAACACTTGTCTGAGGTTAAATCATCTATCAGTATTACAAATGCCTTATTATGACTCTTCTTATCTTAGCACCTTCTTTGGAACGGGTCTTTAATAAAAAATCTGCACATCGGTATTTTGAAAAATAATTAATAAAGTCAGATAACGGTTCGATTATCAGAACGTAATTATAGAATTGTTTATTAGGATAAAAATGAAAATCGATAGTAGAAAAATAATAATAGGTATTTGTTGTTCAGTATTTTGTTTATTTGTTCCTATTATATCTCGTATTCCCAAAGGTTTTGACTGGGTGATGCAATATAAGCCACAATCAACATTTGGATTTATGATGGAGTTAGTGATTGCATCACCACCCTTAGTTATTATTTTTACAGCTGCCCTTATATCTAAAACTAGATTTTATCTACCTTTAGTATTTTCATTCCTCACTGCTGTTATTTTATTAGCTTATCACCATCATGATTATAATTTAGATTTATCTCAAGGTAACTTGGCAGGGGTAGGATTGGTTTTTATATCGATGCAAGTTTTTTTCTATACATTTTTAGCAGGTCTTATAGGTGCTGGTATCGAATATGTCTTTGAAAAGCTTAAATAGGCTATACCTAACAACCTAAACACACGGCCTCATTGTTTATGAAGATCACCAGACACTGTCGTTAGTGTTTTAACACGGCACTTGCCGTTTCTTTAATTAGATTACTTTGTTCATCATATTCGTATTTTGATTTCCACCATAAACAACCGTCAGCATCATAAAATGATTGTTCAATCTGATTACCCTTCTCATCATATTTAACCTGATAATCAAAACTACCATCAGCGTTATAACTTGAAAATTCGATATAATTACCGTGTTCATCATATTTGTATTCAAATTGATAAATAAACCTACCCTCAGCGCTATAGCCTAACCTTTCAGTTAGATTACCCTTTTCATCATATTTAGTTTGAGGAGCTGCTTCATTCTGCGCAATAGACATAGAAAGCAATGAAAGCACAAACAGTAGTGTTAGTAACTTTTTCATAGCAGCGATTATATCTGAGACTCAATTATTCAATTATGAATAGGGATAAATATAGCCATAAAAAAAGAACACTTTGCAGCCATACAAAGCATCCTTTTCTAAAACACCAACTGAAAGCATTAGAATATTAGCTTTCTGTCGGAGGTTACAGTCTATCAAAGTTCTTGAGACCTAAGTTGGAAATTACTCAAGTTTTTTGACAGGCTAAGTTCAATACAATTAGCAACAGTGCTCAGTAATCATCTGGGTATAAATCTCGACCGCACGTTCCAACTCTTCTACAGGTACAAACTCACCAACTGTATGTGCATAAGCAATATCCCCTGGACCAAGAATAACAAGTTGTGATTTATCTTGGTAAACAAGCGCTTCCGTACCATAAGGAACTGTTATAGCTTCAACGTCACCAGTTGCAGCCAAACTTAACTTCACAACTTCAGCATCTTTGTCTACATAAAATGCATCGCTGCCACGTTCAGTAAATTCTAAATTGTACTTCTCTGCACGAGAGCGTATATCGTGCTTAACATCTTCTCCACGAGCAGCAGGCATAGACCTAAAATTAACCTTGCAGGTAGAAAGTGCTGCTGTAACATTACCAGCACAATCGTAATCTGTCATCGTTAAGTTTAAGCCGTTGGTAGGTGGTGTAAATTCATCATTCTGAAAACTTTTATCTTCTTTATACACCTTAGCTAGTTCTGCTATTTCAGCCATGAATGGTGCAATCAAAAAGTTTGCTGATGTACCTCTATCGGTACTCGTATGTGCTGCTTCACCATATGCAGTGACCGTAAAAATATAACCACCTTTGTGTGCATAAACAGTCTGCAATGATGTAGGTTCTGCAACTACACCAACTTCTGGCCAATCATCACCTAGTAATTTTGATTCACTGTGAATCTGTAAAGCACCACCAAAACCAACTTCTTCGTCGGCAGCAAGTACAATATAAACAGGTTTTTGGAGTTTTTCTGTATCAACTGCTATAGCCGCACAAATAGTTGCAGCAAGTGGTCCTTTCATATCGCAACTACCTCGGCCTAGTAACCGACCATTTTCTATGGTTGGTGTAAAGGCTGCCCAATCACGTTCTTGCCCTGGAACCGTATCAGTATGTGAAAAGAAACCTATGCCACCTCTTCCCTGCCCTTTTTTAGCAACGAGGCTATGTTTATCAATTCCTGCCTCATCAACATAGCTCAAGCGTTCTATTTCAAACCCATTAATTTGAAACAACTTTTCTAGGTAATCAGTAATTGGAGCATTGCTTTGACTACTCACTGAAGGAATTGCAATGAGTGCCTGCGTAAGGTTAATTACGTCGGGAGTACTATTGTGATTTGCAGAAGTCGAACTGATTGGAATCACCTTTTCTGATTATGAGACTTTATGATAGCTGATAATACTATTACATAAACTAGCTTGAAAACCTATATTAAGTGAAAGTTTTCACGATTTTTCTTGCTTGTGAAATTTTTCTTGTGGATTTATGGATATTGCTTTTTTTGATACGCTATTTTCCATAGAGCTTAGACTTTTCGTCCCAAAGTATGACATCATATACCATAGAACGCTTCAGCAATATGATATGAATACACTATGTTTACAATTTTTGCTTTAGTTATATTGATTGCGCTGCTAGCATTGGCACTTTTTGATGTCCTTTTTGCAAAAGATGCCATATATAAAAACTTTCCGATAGTGGGTCGGGTTCGACCCCTATTTGTAGAAATGGGTCCTAAACTAAGACAGTATATTGTTGCTAGTAACAATGAAGAGCGTCCGTTTACCCGAGATCAGCGGCATTGGATATATGCATCTTCAGAAGGGAAAAACAACTATTTTGGATTCGGTACAGATAATGATTTGGAACTTAGTCCAAACTATTTGATTATTAAACACAGTGCTTTTCCTTTGGCTGATAAGCATGATGAGCTTTATAGCATTCCTGTAGCTAAGGTAATGGGTGCGTACAGACAACGTAAACATGCGTTTAGACCTGAATCGGTTATAAGTGTGTCAGCTATGAGTTTTGGGTCTTTGAGTGGAGCAGCTATTGAGTCGATTAATCGCGGCTGTTTGGGGGCTCGAGCCCTGCACAATACTGGCGAAGGTGGTATATCCAAACACCACAAACACGGTGCAGGCCTAATCTACCAACTAGGTACTGGCTACTATGGCAGTCGTGCAAAAGATGGCACTTTCGATATAGAAAAATTTATAGATACAGTTCAAGGTGCCAATGTCAAAGCAATCGAAATTAAACTTAGCCAAGGTGCTAAACCTGGTCTGGGTGGTGTACTACCTGGTAAAAAAGTCACGCGTGAAATTGCTGAAGCTAGGGGCATTGAACTAGGCGAAACCTGTTTAAGTCCATCGTCGCACACTGCGTTTAGTGACATAGATAGCATGCTTGATTTTGTTGAATTACTAGCAGACAAAACAGGTATACCTGTTGGTATAAAATCTGCTGTTGGAGATATAAACTTTTGGAACGATTTAACCGATAGTATTCTTAGCACAAATCGCTCAGTAGATTTTGTTGCCATAGACGGTGGCGAAGGTGGTACAGGCGCAGCGCCATTGGTATTTTCTGATCACGTAGCCTTACCTTTTAAACTTGCCTTTAGCAGAGTTTACAAAATATTTGCAGAAAAGGACTTAGCTGACCATATCGTTTTTATGGGTGCTGGTCGCTTAGGGTTTCCTGAAGAGTCCCTGTTTGGATTTGCACTAGGTTGCGACATGATCTATGTTGCACGAGAAGCAATGTTATCAATCGGTTGTATACAAGCACAAAAGTGTCACGATAACAGTTGTCCTACAGGCGTAGCTACGCAAAAAAAATGGCTAGTTCGTGGCCTAAACCCTGACTTGAAAAGTGCCCAAATGATGAACTATCTTCTAACCCTTAGAAAAGAACTATTGCGTTTATCAAATGCTACAGGTATTGAGCATCCCGCCTTAATTTGTCCAGAGCATTTGGAAATCATCACAGATAGATTTACAAGCCAAGCTGCTTTAGAACTTTTTGATTATAAACAGGGCTGGGGATTACCATCTGAGCATGACCAAAAAGAAGTTGTCAGTGTTATCAAACAAATCCAACAAGCCTAGGCAGGATTAAAGTATAGAAGGCAATCTAAAATCTTGATTGCCTATTCTTTATGTTTTTGTATGCTGCTCAGAATGAAGTGCTTATATTGAGACTTTTATCAAACATTCTTTCTGAAACTTGCAGAGACTTTCAGAAACTTTAAACCTCGCCACGATTCATACGGGCTTCAAAATCAGCAGCCTTTTCTGCAAATTCGCGTGCAAAGGTCATTATATCTGCCTTAAGATTTTGATTGCTGGTTGCTTTGTGATAGGTATCTGCCATACTCAACATGGTTTGAAAGAAAAAATCATTCATATCGTGAATAGACATGTCTTGTGCCCATAAGTCAATCCGCATGCTCATTTTTTGCTCAGCGTCCCAAAGGGCAAGAATCATAGCCTTAGCTTCTTGGTCTTCTTGACTTTGCGATTCTTTCGCATTCCAAACTATTTTTTCAATATTGGTGTTTTCACGGTGTACTTGAATATTTATATCTGCTGTATCTTTCATATGACATAATCATATCGGAATAGACAAAAAATATGCTGGGAAGCAATCGCCATCAGGAAATATCGTAAACAAATTCGACTCTTGAGAGGTGCAACATTATTTATCTCACCAACTGGTCGTTATGGTGTTTGGTTATAGGAACATTTGGACAAATTGCTTATTTGGCTGACTGGTTACAGCCAATTTTACCAGCTTGGCTCATAATACCTGTACTCATTGTACCTGTTGCTTTGGTAATCTTTATTCAACCAAACGAAGTTCCAAAGCTTATTGTAAAACGTGTTCATCTCTTGGCTGCATTGTGGTATCTCGGTATAACGCTCAGCATTGAGATTTATACTATTTTAGGAGCAACGCCTCACGGTGATTTATTTTTCCGAATACTAATGCATGTAGGTTGGTTACAATTCGCTAGCTTATTCAAGAGATAATCAGTACAACCAATCTCCAATCCAAATAGTATCAATTTTGTGTTATTCTGCTACTTATGAACACAACTAATGAATCTAAGCAAGATAGTATCGATACATTTAATGCAAACCCAATTGGTCTAGCTATTGGCGCAGCACTTGCACTGACTGCCACATTTGGCATATTGAGTGCATACATCGTTGGTGCAGGCAATAGACCACGCTACTGGATGACTATAGGTGTATTTTTCTTAGTAACTACTATCATTGGCTACTTTATTGCGAAAGCACGTAAGTAAAAAACATTAAAGATGTGTAAAGCACGCTATACCCTTCGTTTAGCACATACATCTTTGATAAACTGTCGCCTATGTCCACCTATGAACCAGTTATTGGTCTTGAAGTTCACTTAGCTCTAAATACCAATTCAAAAATTTTTTGTAGCTCCGATAGCGAAACTAAAGATGCTACTCCAAATGTCAATGTTGATGCTATCAGCTTAGGTTTGCCAGGCTGCTTGCCTGTACTAAATAAAGAAGTAGTTGAAAAAGGCATCATGCTTTCTATGGCTGTTAACTGTGAAGTTCCTTCAGTTACACAGTTTCACCGAAAACATTATTTCTATCCTGATTTACCTAAAAATTATCAAATTAGTCAATATGACCGCCCCATTGGCGAGCATGGCTTTATACAGCTTAATGCTGAAAGACGAATTGGTATTACCAGATGCCATATGGAAGAGGATGCTGGTAAGTCTCAACACCCTGCCTATGCACCACATAGTTTAGTTGACCTAAACCGCACTGGTCAGCCACTTATTGAAATGGTTACTGAACCAGAGATTAGTAGTCCTGAAGAGGCAAGAGAATTCTTAACAAAGGTACGTGCAATTGCTCAAGCTTTAGGTGTTTCAGAAGCAAACCCAGAAGAAGGAAAAATGCGTGCAGATGTGAATGTCTCTGTTCGTTTACCAGGTGCGCCTTTTGGTACGAAGGTTGAAATTAAGAACCTAAACTCATTTAAAGCTGTTCAAAATGCACTAGAGTTTGAAATTAAGCGTCAAAGTCGCGTGCTTGAAGATGGCGGTGAAATTCGCCAAGAAACTAGAGGCTGGGATGATGGTGGTCAAAAAACTTATGTCATGCGTGTTAAAGAGGGCGAAGCAGATTATAGATACATGTCTGATCCCGACCTGCCACCTATTCATATTGATGAGGCGTGGCTCGAGCTAGTCCGCAACAACACACCAGAACTCCCTGATGCTAAGTTCCAACGTTACCTAGATCTAGGCTTACGTGACTACGACGCAAACATCATTGCATTCGATATTGACCTTGCGACTTTTTACGATGAAACGCTAAACAACTATGATGCAGTAGACAGTAAAGCAGCACAAAACATCGCTAACTGGCTAAACAGTGACGTTGTAGGGTGGCTCAAAAACGAAGCAGACAACCTCAATCTAAGCAACTCTCAACTAAGCCCAGAAAACTTGGCTGAACTAGTAAAACTTGTAGACAGTGGTGAAATATCTGGCCGTACAGGCAAAGACATTTTGCCAGACGTTATGCAAGGCAACAGTCCAAAAAAGATAGTCGATGAAAAAGGCCTTGGTCAAATCACTGATAGCTCTGCAATTGAGGCAATTGTAGATACAGTTATTGCTGAAAATCAAAACATTGTTGAACAAATTAAAGAAAACCCCAAAGCACTTAACTCATTGCTAGGTAGAGTTATGAAAGCAAGTCAGGGCAAAGCTAAACCAGATGTCGTTAGAAACATATTGCAAGAAAAGCTAGGACTTAGTTAAACCTTTAAAATATTTTTAGGGCTGAATACTCGGTAACATTAATGAAAGACCTGATGTTACACGGTATTGAAGATAGGACAAATCATGAGTTTTGTACTTAATCGTTATGTTGTGGGACCACTACAAGAGAATTGCTACTTAATCGGTGACGCCACAACAAAAGAAGCAGTCTTAATTGATCCTGGTGAAGAAGCAGACAGACTTCTGAAAGCTATTGACGAGGCTGGGCTAACCCTCAAGGAAGTTTGGTTAACCCATGCCCACTTTGACCATATTGGTGCGCTTGCGGAAATCGTGAATGATCGTAAAGTACCTTTCTACCTTCACCCAAATGACGATGTTCTCCTAGAAAATGCAGGACAATCAGCTGCTCGTTGGGGCATTATGGTTATCAGACCACCTCAGAATTTTGTAGCGATTGAAGAAAACCAATTGCTATCTGTTGGCAACTTTAACTTTAAATGCTTATATACACCCGGACATGCACCTGGACATATCTCTTTTTATTGTGAACAAGAATCTTTGGTTATTGCTGGCGATGCATTGTTCAAAGGTTCAGTAGGTAGAACAGATTTACCTTTTGGCAATCATAAACTCTTAGTGCAAAGCATCAAGAGTCAATTACTCACCTTGCCACCAGAAACACTGGTCTTCCCTGGGCATGGCCCAGAAACCAGCATTGAAGAAGAAACAAACAATAACCCATTCTTAGAATAACATAATACCCTTTAGGTAAGACTCTAGGCATCAGACATTGTCACTAGGTGCTTAACGCTACATATCAATTTATATTTGTAATGAGCATTATCGAAAAACTACATTCTTTCGAATTATGCACACCATTTGCTAACGCTTTTGTTACAAACGCAAAGAAATATCTAACCCTATTTTTCAATAGTCAAAACCCACAAAACAACTTTTATACAATTCCCTTACTAAAGATACTCACAATGCAACAGTCGTCAAAGTTGGAAATCTTTAACTATTGCCTATGCTCTAAGCTTGAACCTGTAAGTCGGGGGGCGTGATCGGTCAAGCAATTGAGCTCGAGCATGCCAAAAAATTTCTAAAATACTATTGGAGATGGTATGAGTTTATCTACTGAACGTCTTAGCACGGCTCAAGCAATATCAATATTCACCAGCAAAAATGCACCACGCTTACCACGTGGCAGTGTCTCAAATCTAAGTAACTGTACTGAACATGCGAGTATAGATGCAGCAGTTCGCTACGCAGAAGCGAACGTTTGTACTGTTATCGTAAGTCAGAAAGGCACAATTATTTGGTCTGGCGAACCAAAACGGGCACGGCAATTCTTTAACGCCTAAAGATTCTGCACAAAATATCCAAGCCCACAAAAGCCTTCGCAGTTTTACGAAGGCTTTAAACTTGTTCTCAAGAAACTACAGAATTAGAATAAACCTTAAATCGTTTACATTTGTATTGGTTGGTCCAGATACAAAGATGCCATCAGCAGCTTCAAAAAAACTATAGCTATCATTTGCTGCAAGATACTGTTTTGCTTCTCTCTTTCCAACAGTCTTTACACTATTGGGTAAAACAAAAACACCCGCATTATCTTCACTACCATCTATGCCATCAGAGTCTGCAACTAGTGCATAGATAGTTTCCAAACCTTCTAGTTCTAAGGCAAGTGAAAGTGCAAATTCACTATTGCGCCCTCCCCTACCCCTTTTTCTAGTTTTACCTGACTCTTCAGTTTTTTGCTGTCTTACGGTCACAGTTGTTTCACCACCACTGATGAGTATACAGGGTTTAGCCACAGGTTGATCAAAATCATGAATCTGTCTTGCAATCGCTGCATGCACTTTTGCAGCTTCTCTAGCTTCACCTTCAATACTGCTACTTAAGATATAGGGTTGAATGCCTTGAGACTTAAAATAATTCGAAACAGCTTCTAAGCTTAGTTGATTACTGGCAATGATCGTATTCTTTACATTTTTAAAACATGGATCATTAGCTTTAGGTGTTTCAGGCAAGTCACCATTGGCACCTGCTAGCAGGTGAGCTCGAGCCTCCCCTACCTCTTCACCAGTCAATCCATAATAATCTAAGATCTCCAAAGCATCTTTAAAAGTCGTTTCATCTGCACAAGTAGGTCCAGAAGCAATCGTAGATAAATCATCGCCTACTACGTCTGACAAATAAAAACTATGCACCTGAGCTGGCATGGCAGCTTTTGCAAGCCAGCCACCTTTGACACTTGAGAGATGCTTGCGAACTGCATTCATCTCATTAATACTTGCACCTGAGTAAAGCAAAGCTTTGGTCAGAGCAACTTGTTGTTCTAAAGTAATGCCCAATGGAGCAGTCAACAAAGCAGAGCCACCACCAGAAATTAAGCAAAGCACTGTGTCTTCTTCAGTAACATCTTCTAAGAGTGCTAAGACGCGTTTCGTGGCCTTCAACCCAGCTGCATCTGGAACAGGGTGTGAAGCTTCAACTACTTCAACCACTTGCGTTGGCAAACTATGTTCATAACGTGTAATGACCAACCCTTCTAACCGCTCATGCGGATAAAAGGCTTCAACAGCCTGTACCATGGCAGAGGCAGCTTTACCTGCACCAATTACGATCAAACGACTTGATGGCAAAGTCGGCAAATATTGTTCTAAAACATTGGAAGGATGTGCAACTGCTACAGCTTTGTAAAAGGCATTGGTTAATAGGTCTTTTGCTTTAATAGGAGGATTCATAGTCATTATGGCACTTTCCAATAGAGTTTGTTATCTTGTAATTCTACGGTTACTTTTTCTAATTCTTTTAGATAGCTCAAATACGCCATGACAACACATTTGTTAAGGTAGTAACGGGCTTGGTCAAGCATTTCTATGTTCAGCTTATCCGTAGTAGCCTTAAGTATCTCTTCAGTAGTAAGCGGTTTTGCTGCAAGTTCTTGGTAGATTGTTTCTAAGGCAGTTTCAAAAAAACGAACATTTATAGCAGATAGTTGAGTTATATCTTCAACAACATCACCATGACCAGGCAATACTAAGTTAGCATCATTCAAACCGAGCTTAATTGCACTTTCAATCTGTTTTGCAATATTTTGCCCAAACGGTAAGGG